>JAILIQ010000159.1 GCA_024695205.1 Lachnospiraceae bacterium | reverse complement strand
GATCGAAGCTAAGGTTCGTATCATGGAGAACGTTCTCAGATTCTTATGCATTAGACAGGACGAAGAGTAAGGAGGTCTAATGAACAAAGTAATTATGATGGGTAGACTTACCCGTGACCCGGAGGTCAGATATAGTCAGGGATCAAGTTCAACAGCAGTAGGAAGGTTCAGTATTGCCGTTGACCGCCGCTTTAAGCGCGAGGGTCAGCCGGATGCGGATTTCTTCAACTGCACTACATTCGGCAGACAGGCTGAATTTGTTGAAAAATATCTTAAAAAAGGTACGAAGGTCGTTATTTCCGGCAGTGTCCAGAATGACAATTATACGGACAAGGACGGCAATCAGCGTTACAGCGTACAGATCATCTGTGATGATATAGAATTCGCCGAGAGCAAGAATGCTCAGGGCGGCGGACAGGATTACAGGAATGACGGAGGCTTCTCCGGCAATTATTCCAATAATTCCAAACCTGCCGTTACAGCGGATTCGGGTGATGGATTCATGAATTCACCCACAGGGATCGAAGACGAGTTACCTTTTACCTGATTTTTCTGATCGGTTTGGCACCGCATGTGCCTGACGGGCAGTGCGGCTTAAAGATTATCGATTAGGAGGTGCAGTAATGCCGTACAACAAGACAAGAGAGCAGTCTGATAAGGATGCTCCGATCAAAAAAAGAGTTATCCGCAGGAGGAAGAAGGTTTGTGCTTTCTGCGCTGAGAAGACCGCTACCGGTGTAGATTACAAGGACGTTAACAAGCTTAAGAGATACGTATCCGAGCGTGGCAAGATCCTTCCCCGCAGGATCACAGGCAATTGCGCTAAGCATCAGAGAGCGCTTACCGTTGCAGTTAAGCGTGCACGTCACCTTGCACTTATGCCCTACACTGTAGAGTAAGTTTTTTTTCGGATCAACAGAGTCTGTTTTTGAAATAAAAGCAGGCTCTTTTTTTTTATCTGCAGATGTGATATACTAATCGGCGGGGTATTTTTATCCCGGTCGTGCTGATCGGAAAATCTGATCTTTACTTATCATGACCGGAAACGATACCGGTTGATGTCTTAAGGCAGGCTCTTAAAAGGCCGAAACGTGCCTGCATCGCGGTATTATCAGGAGGGAGTATAGTAAATGGACAGAAAGAAGAAACTGCTGCCGCTTCTGCGCAGCATTCTGATGTGGCCGATCGCTCTGATGGCACTTCTGGTCTTCATGAACATATATATGTACATCATAGATATAAGGGCAGGGGTTGTCGCTTCCATATTCATCATCATATATGGCGGCGCATTTGCTGTTTTTTATATGGTCAAGCGCAAAAGACTGACCAGTGATCTCGTGACCTTTGCCGTCAATTACGGAACGATCCAGAGAAGGCTTTCCTCGGAGCTTGAACTTCCCTATGCGTTGATAGACAGGGAAGGCAGCATTCTCTGGGCTGATAAGAGCTTTATCTGGCTGGTCGGAGATAAGGTAAAGACCAGGCAGCCGATCACCGATTTCTTCCCCGAACTTGATGAAAGCTGTATTCCCGAAGAGAATTCCGACAGGGAGATCTATCTTGATTTCGGTGAAAAGAATTTCCGTGTATTACTGAAGGATGTTGCGGTTGAAGGACTTGGCAGCGATTCGTTCTGGTCGAGCGAGAAGCATACTCCGGCTGACAGTGAAGAGGGCCGGCTGATAGCGGTCTACCTGTATGACGAAACCGTGATCAACAGCTTAAAACGCGAGATCAGCGACAAAGAGACTGTTGTGGGTCTTGTTTATATCGACAATTATGATGAGGCGCTCGACAGCGTTCAGGAAGAGAGAAGGTCATTCTTTGCCGCGATGCTCGGAAGACGTATCAACAAATATTTCCTGAATTATGAGGCCCTGATCCGCCAGCTTGAAAAAGACAAATATATCCTGGTACTTCAGAACAGGTTCCTCGAAGAGCTTAAGGAAACCAAATTCCCGATCCTCGATGAACTGCGTTCGGTCAATATCGGAAATGAAATATCGGCAACACTGAGTATCGGTATCGGTGTCAATGCGTCGGGGCTCAACCAGAGCTATGAAGAGGCCCGTGCGGCTATCGATCTTGCACTCGGACGAGGCGGCGACCAGGTTGTTATCCGAGGCGGCGATCAGATCGAATATTTCGGAGGCAAGAGCAGTTCCGTTGAGAAGAATACCCGTGTCAAATCGCGTGTTAAGGCCCAGGCTCTCCGTGAGATCATGGAGACCAAGGACAGGGTTCTTATAATGGGTCATTCGGTAGGAGACGCCGATTCCTTCGGTACCGGCGTCGGTGTTTATAAGATTGCGGCTTCGCTGAACAAGGAAGCCCATATAGTGATCGGAGATTCGACGGGCGCATATGATGTCATGCTGAACCGTTTCAAGGGCAATCCGGAGTATCCGAACATGATCGTAAGTCCCGCAGAAGCACTCGAAATGTGTGACAATATGACGCTGGTAGTGGTCGTTGACGTTAACCGTCCGAGCCATACGGAATGCCCCGAGCTGCTTGAACGCTCGCGTTCGGTCGTTGTACTTGACCATCACCGCCAGTCCGGTGAGGCTATCGAAAATCCGGCATTGTCATATATCGAGCCGTCGGCATCATCGGCAAGTGAGATCATTACCGAGATCATCCAGTATATCGGTACCGGTGTCAAGCTTAAGCAGCAGGACGCCGACGCCATATTTGCCGGTATCATGATCGATTCGAACAATTTCCAGGCCAAGACCGGCATCAGGACCTTTGAAGCGGCTGCATTCCTTCGCCGCAGCGGTGCAGACGTCGTTCGTATCAGAAAGGCCTTCAGGACCGATATGAACGAATATATGGCCAAGGCAAGGGCGATAGCCAATTCCGAGATATTTATGGACAATTATGCCTTTGCGGAGTGTATTGCGACGGGACTTGACAGTCCTACGGTGATCGGTGCCCAGATCGCCAATGAGCTGATGGATGTCAGCAATATGAAGGCCAGCTTTGTATTTACGAACTATAATAATACGATCTATGTAAGCGCAAGATCGATCGATGAGGTCAATGTTCAGGTTATCATGGAGAAGCTCGGCGGCGGCGGCCATATGAGCGTTGCCGGCGTGCAGTTTTCGGACTGTACGGTTCCGGAGGCAATGGATCGTGTAAAAGAGGTGCTCCGGAAGATGATCGAGGGCGGAGAGCTTTAAAAAGGACTTGGAGGTTAGAAAATGCAGATAATATTACTTGAAGATGTTAAGGGACAGGGGAAGAAGGATGAGATCATCAAGGTAAGCGACGGTTATGCAAGGAATTTTATCCTTCCCAAAAAACTCGGCGTCGAAGCCACAGAGAAGAATATAAAGGAGCTTGAGATCCGTAAGGCCGAAGAAGCCCGGAGGCAGAAGGAACTATACGAGGAAGCCGCCGAATTCGGCAAGAAACTGGATGCGGCCAAGATTTTCCTTGAGATGAAGGGCGGAGAAGGCGGAAAGACCTTCGGTGCCGTTACCGCCAAGGAGATCGCGGCAGGGATCAAGGATCAGCTCGGCTATGATATTGACAGAAAGAAACTCGTTTTGTCGGATTCCATCAAGAATGCGGGCGAGTATACCGTAGGGATCAAGCTTCATCCAAAGGTTACCGCGAACATTACCGTTACGGTCAAGGTCGTATGATACGGTTTTATTTGATGTAAATGGCTATATCACTCTGTTTGCTGTCTTGCTTTTTAAAGAGATCCGGCTGTATATTTCCGGATCATCTTTCTTTGCAAAGACTGTTCAAACAGCAACGGTTATGAGGTTATATCGTGGCAGATACAGATTTTATCAGGGAAAAACCACGGGATTATAATGCCGAAAGATCGGTGCTCGGTTCGATGCTCATGTCTCGCGATGCGGTCATGACGGCTTCCGAAAAGCTTTCGGCGGATGATTTTTACGATGAGACCAATAAGGTGATCTTCAGTGCCATCGTAGAACTGTTCAATGCGCATAAAAATCCCGATCTTATAAATGTCCTGAACAAACTGAAGGAAAAAGGCGTTCCCGAAGAGGTGTGCAGGCTTGAAAATCTAAGCAATCTTATACGTTCCGTGCCTTCTTCGGCCAATGTTTCGGAGCATTGCGACATAGTAGCCGAAAAGGCAGTCCTGCGACAGCTGATCAGGGCTTCGGAGGAGATAGAAAAAGAGAGTTATCGTGATCAGGACAGCCTTGAGAGCATTCTTGAGGAGAGCGAAAAGAGGATCTACGACATTGTCAGACATCGAAAGAGTGCCGATATCGAGCCGATCGACCAGATCATGAACAAGGTTCTCGATAATATTGAAGCGGCGGCCAGGGATTCAAGAGCGATTACGGGCGTTGCGACGGGCTTCTACGATATCGATTATATGACGGCCGGACTTCAGAGGTCTGATCTGATCCTTCTTGCGGCAAGACCTTCGATGGGTAAGACCGCGCTGGCTCTGAACATTGCAGAGCACGCAGCTTTGAAGCTCAGGGTTCCGACGGCGATATTCAGTCTGGAAATGTCCAAGACCCAGATCGCCAACCGTATCCTTTCGATGAATTCGACAGTCGATGCCCAGAAGCTGCGTATAGGAAAGATAGATGACAATGAGTGGGGCGAACTGATGCGCAGTGCCGACCTGATCGCTGACGCGCCGCTCTTTATTGACGATACGTCCGGTATCACAGTTGCGGAACTTCGTACAAAATGCCGTAAGCTCAAGCTGGAAAAGAATCTGGGACTAATAATCATAGATTACCTGCAGCTTATGTCTGGAAGCGGCAAGCGAAGCTCGGATTCAAGACAGCAGGAGATCTCGGAGATCTCGCGTTCGCTCAAGGCTCTCGCAAGGGAGACGGACTGCCCGGTGCTTGCACTCTCGCAGCTTTCGCGAGCGGTCGAACAACGTCCCGACAAACACCCTATGCTGTCGGATCTGCGTGAATCCGGTGCGATAGAGCAGGATGCGGATGTTGTTATGTTTATCTACAGAGATGAATATTATAATAAAGACAGTGAACAGAAGGGAATTGCCGAGGTTACCATTTCCAAACAGCGTAACGGCCCGACCGGCGTTGCGAAGCTCGGATGCAGACTTGAACAGACAAGATTCCTGAATCTGGCTAAGGAACAGGCTTAAGTTTGAAAGTTCAAAAGAACTTTCAAACGACTGCATCGATGTCGAGAGCGCCATCGATGCAACCGGACGCAGGCGCAGCTTGCTGCGCTCGATCAGCCAATTTGGCATGGAGGTTAAAATGAGAAAGCCCGTAAATCCGTGATCTCCTGGATTTACGGGCTGTTTTACCCCTTCCTCAACGATCGCACCTGTAGGACATGCAGCTTCACAAGCGCCGCACTCAAGACAGACATCGGTGTTGATCTCGTAATGCTGCTCACCCTCAGCGATAGCGCCTGCAGGACATCCCTCAGCACAGGTACCGCAGCTTACACAAGCATCTGTAATCTTATACATCTTTGTTACCTCCTGTTTTCTGAATAAGTTACCGACTATTTTCGGTAAATAAATGATATAATAAAAAAACGCATAATACAAGTTAAAAATATAAAATATTTATAATCCGAAAGCTAAATAATTATGGGATAGTATTAAATAATACCGAATAAGGGGATCTGCCCTGATATTGCCTTGACAGGTCATGAAAAAAAGCGTAAACTATCCACATTGGTAAAACGTACATATCGACTGGTTCGGCGTATTTACGTTAGAAATAAAATTCATAAGGAGGATATTTAAGATGATCACAAAAGATATGACGATCGGCGAGCTTTTAAGAACAAATGCCGAAGTTGCACCTGTACTTATGGGAGCCGGAATGCACTGCCTCGGATGCCCCGCATCACAGGCTGAGAGCCTTGAGGATGCCGCAGCGGTTCACGGACTTGATGTTGATGCTCTTGTTGAGCAGATCAACCGTTTCCTGGAAGTAAAGGCCTGATCGGTTATAAAAAGAAAATATAAAGGCTGCCGTGCTGAATTGATCAGTACGACAGCCTGTTTTTTTGTCTTACATCTTACATCTTCGCAAGAACCTGTATCGCCTTATCCCTGACGATCACATCAAAATGTTCTTCAAAATGCGACAGACTTGCATGTGAAATATGCTTTGACTGTCCGAATTCCGAAATGATGTTGCAGACCTTGTTGAACTCGCCGGCAGTATGCTCTGACAGGTTGACTATCAGGTAATAAATCCCTTCCTGGGGATCCTTGTACAGTGTATTCTCACCGTGATAGAAGCCGTGGATGACTTTGGCCATGGTGATAACCTCTTCAAGGGAGCCGAAGGCGTAGATCTTGCCGAGATTCTTAAGTAAAGGAGTATCTTCTTCGGGAAGGTCTATCTTGGTGCGCAGGCTCTTATTGGCGGTATCGGTATCACCGAGAAGCTTCGCGGAGAGCTGTTCGCCCAAAAGCTCCGAAAGATGTTCGAAACAGCTTAATACCTCGTCGGCATAATTCTTCTCATCCGGAACGACCGGAGGAGCCGGATCGGCATCATCGGAAGACGGGGTAAATCTCGAGAATCTGGTATCGAGTTCATCGGTGTCCGCACATTTGGTGATCAGCAGTACAAGGCATTCCGAAGAAACGGGGATAGCTTCGATCATAAGCGGAACATCCTCGGCTTCAAAATCACACTCTTCCGATGCCTGCTCCATCATATCACGAAACAGAGCATTCGCCTTATCGCTGCCGTAAGCAAGCTCACTGAGGCGAAGCTGACGATCCATAAGATCCTTCTTGTACAGAGTGCAACGGATCTGATTGTCATTGAGTCGTTCGATTCTCATTTTGATACCCCCTTTCGTATGTATATCGTAAAAATCTTCCCACGGGAGACATGTATCAAAGGAGTATAATAAACTTATATTTCCCTCTCTATATATATCGGCATATTCGGTCAGAATATAAACCCCCGCGGATGAACAGGCAAATCATTTATGATAACATAGAGTATAGTTACTAAAGGTGATTTAGTCAAGAAAATCCTTGCAATTTTTCTCTTAAGAAAGTATAATATATGAACAGTTTCCCTGTATCGTTCTTCAAGCACGGAAAGGAGGTTAATCAGATCATTCTTGAAAGATACAGGTTCGTTTCGGTCCTCAGCAGACACTCTCACAGTACGGTATGGCTGGCGGAGCACAAGATGCTGGGTTTGAAGAGGATCGTGAAGGGGATCCCGAAGGTTTCGCCGTATCACGACAGACTTGTCAGGGAAGCCCATCTTTTAAAAAATCTTAACTCGCCTAATATTCCCATTATTTACGATGTGGAAGAGGATGATGATTACACATACATCATCGAACAGTTCATCGAGGGCGAATCTTTGGAAGCCGTATTCAAAAAGAGGCTTCTGTCGGAAAGAGAACTTTTTCTCTATTTTATCCGTATTTGTTACATAATCAGATATCTGCATACATTGCCCGAGAAGATATATTATCTTGATCTTAAGCCCGGGAATATCATCATTTCCGAAGAAGAGGTGTATCTTGTCGATTTCGGCAGCGCAACGGGCAGGGAGGATGCATCGGAAGGTCTAAGGTCGGGAACAAAGGAATTCTGCGCCCCAGAGATGGAAAACGGCGGAGTCCTGAATGAAAGAACCGACATTTACGAGCTTGGGATGCTGCTCAAAAAAATGCTCGGACACTCGGAAATATCGACCGTTACAGAGAGAAAACTCCTGCGAATTGCGGACAAAGCCTGCAAAAAGGCGGTCTGGAACAGGATCTCGACAGCAGATATCTTTATCAGGATGCTTGAAAGGATCAGAGACGGGGAAACTGCAGGTTCAGAAAAATGCCGGAAGCTGTCCGCTGCCCTTGAGGGCAGGAGGATCGGCGTAATGGGCTTATCGCGCGGGAACGGAACAACAACCGTCGTATTGGCTCTGGCCGGATATTTACGGCATTTGGGACTGAAAAAGATATGCGTGGCCGAATTAAGCGGCCGCGACGATATCGCCGGGCTCATGAAGGAGCAGGGCTGTAAGCGGGACGAGGTAACAAAAGCCTATGTGAAGGGCAATATACATTATTTGACCGGAATTTCCGAACAGCAGCGCCTGAGAGCGCTTAACGACAATTATGACTGCATGATCTTCGATCTGGGCAGTGAGCCTAAAAGCGCGCTCTCAACCATGTGGCTGTGCGATATCAGGATCGTAACGGCCGGGGCAGCACCCTGGCGGAGAAAGGAACTTGATTTTTTTACGAAACTCAAAGGAACATGCAGGGATCTTAAAGGCTGGATGATATTTGCCAATCTTGCGGACAATAAAAGCCTCGCAGGATACGGCAATTACGGAGTCGGCATCTGGCCGTTTCCGGCCGAACCCGATCCCGGCAATCCCAAAAAGGAAACTATTCAATTCTTCGAAAAAGCACTGAAAAGCTGTATACAATGAACGGTCATACCCGTTAACGGGTATAGGTCCCGTTTGTGAGCTACAGCCGTCGGATGATCCCGTAAATCCGTAAAACAGGATATCCGGGGGACATATGAAACACATGAGACTGTCAGAAAATCAGCCGCACAGGAGTCTGTCGGAAAGGTTTTCGGACGGTCTGCCGTTAAGACACAGGTTGCACACCGGAAGGAAATCAGTATATCACACACCGGCTGTGTTTTTATGTCTTAAGGATATCCGTTGCGGAGGATTGAAGGTAAGCGGTCTGTGATAATAAGGAATGATCAGTAATGAACATACATTTTCCCTCAAAAAAAGTATTTGTCAGCATACGTATTTCTGTCTTGTCATAGATCGGCGAAAATGCTAAAATTAGGCTGTCGCATAATGTTACGGCAGCCTCTTTTTGCGATAAACGAATGCCTTTGGCTTCAGAATGATTTGGGAAGGTTAAGCATATAAATGAAAAAGAATATCATCATGGGCGCGGTCGCGGCTGTTGTTATCATCGTTGCCGCGTGCATCATCGGAATTTCGATATATAAAGACTATAAGGAAAAGAATACACCGAGTGACATAGTCATGCCGCTTAGCGAATATTACGGGATAAGCGGCGAGGATGTGATGATCATCATCGATGAGAAGGTGTATGATAAGAAGGCCCTGTGGCGCGATGAAACGGTCTATTTTGATCTGGATACGGTCAAGTCAATGTATGATCATCGGTTCTTCTGGGTTGAAAATGAGAACACGCTGTTTTATACACCGCCGGATACAGTGTATACCTTTACACCCGGCAGTACGGAGTACCTGTTGAACCGCAGCCCCATCAGCAGCAATGTACCGACGGTTCAGCTTAAGGACGGGGTTGTATACGTAAGTATCACGCTTCTTGAAAAATACTGCGGTATCACCTACAGGCTCTACGATGATCCGCACCGTATCCTGATCACGTATTCCGATGAAGCGTATCTGACGGCTGTAGCAAAAGAAGACACGCAGATCCGTGTGAGCCAGGATATCAAGGCTGACATCCTGAAAGAGATAAAAACCGGTGAAGCGCTGAGATTCATAGACGGCGGCGGAATACGGGAAAAAGGCTTTATCAAGGTAATGAGCGAAGACGGAGTCAGGGGCTATATCAGGGAGGCATCTCTGGAAACCTCTGTTTACACGGATCCCGAGTTTGTCGGACGCGCACCGACCACATATACGCATAACAGGCTTAACAGGAAGATATATCTGGGCTGGCAGCTTCTTTATACAAAAGATAATATCGGATATCTGAAGGAAGCCATGGCTCTTGCGCCCGAGATGAATGTGATCTCGCCGACATGGTTTTACATGTGCGATACCGAAGGCGGTCTGATCGATTATGCAAATAAGGAATATGTGGAAACCGCGCATGATAAAGGCTTACAGGTCTGGGCTCTGTATAAGAACGATACGATAGATGGAAAGTTCAGCTGTACCGAGGACAGTCACAAAGTACTGTCATCTACCGAAACGAGACTGAAGCTGGTCGACAATATCGTGGCAACAGCGGTAGAATACGGCGTTGACGGGGTCAATATCGATTTCGAGCTGTTAAAGAAGGATTCGGGAGTCTATTTTATACAGTTTTTAAGAGAACTGTCGATCGAGTGCCGTGCCCGCGGTATCATCTTATCCGTCGACAACTATGTTCCCGAGAATTATAATGCCTATTATGATCTTACCGAACAATCCGATATTGTCGATTACATAGTGATAATGGGCTATGACGAGCATTACAACGGCTCAAAGGAGGCGGGCTCCGTATCGTCCCTTGGGTGGTTTAAGCACGCTATTGAGAATACTCTTGCAAAATGCGATCCGGCCGGGATCATCATGGGAGTTCCGTTCTATACCAGATTATGGAAAGAAAACGGCGATGCCCTGACCGTAGAATCAACCCCGAATATGGCAGAGGCCGCTGCGATCGTAAAACGCGCCAATGTGAAGCCGGAATGGGACGAAGAATGCGGCCAGTACTACGCGGAGTGGACCAATTCCGGAAAATACCGTATATGGCTCGAGGATGAAGAATCCCTGCGGGAAAAGGTCTACGCAATAAGAGAAGCGGAGTTCTCAGGCGTAGCCGCATGGAAATGCGGTGACGAGAAGGCGGGAACATGGGCTTCCCTGGTCGATGCGCTTGAAGGAGAACTGCCTGCACCGGAAGACGAAACAGAAGAGAGTACACAGGAATAAATACCGAAGCAGAAAAGAATTCACAGGAATAAATGCCAAAGAAGAAGAGAATTCACAGGAATAAATACTTAAGACAGACAATAATAAGCAGAAAAACAGAACCGCCGTACCGACAGTCATGCCGGTACGGCGGTTTTTCTTATTTTACAACTATAGTATAGATCCTTCCCTTGACGTAGATCTCTTTTACGACATTCCGGCCTTCGGTAAGGCGTTTGATATTCTCATCGGCCCATACCTTGGTCTTGACGGAAGCCTCTTCCTCTTCGCGTCCGATCTTGACGGTTGATTTAACCTTGCCGTTGATCTGAATCGCGATCTCGATCTCATCCTCGCGGGCAAGATCCTCGCTGAAAACAGGCCAGGGCTCGTAGGCAATGGTCTTGTCGTGGCCAAGGATCTGCCAGATCTCCTCACCGATATGAGGGCAGATGCACGAAAGCATCTTGATCAGACCCTCGGCATAATCCTTAGGACAGCTGCCCTTCTTGTAAACGGCATTTACGAAGATCATCATCTGACTGATCGCGGTGTTGAAACCAAGAGCTTCGAAGTCGGAAGTAACCTTCTTAACAGTCTGGTGATAGATCTTGGTAAGCTCCTTATCGATCGCATCCGCGCCGAGAGTGCCGTTACCCTGCGTTCCGGCCTCAACCGGAGCGGTGATCTTTTCGGGATCCGTAAAGAAATTCCAAACACGGTTCAGGAATCTTCTTGCACCCTCAACACCCTGAGGACTCCAGGGCTTTGAAACCTCAAGAGGACCCATGAACATTTCATACAGACGAAGCGTATCGGCACCGTAATCACGTACGATATCGCTCGGATTTACGACAAATTCGGGGAAACGCTTGCCCATCTTGATACCGTTCTCACCGAGGATCATACCCTGATGAACGAGCTTCTTAAACGGTTCCTTGACAGGGCTTAAACCCTTATCGTACAGGAAACGGTTCCAGATCCTTGAATACATCAGATGACCAACAGCGTGCTCAGGGCCGCCGATATAAAGGTCAACCGGCATCCAGTGCTTTAACAGCTCATAATCGGCAAATTCCTTATCATTATCGGGATCGATATATCTTAAGAAATACCAGCTCGAACCGGCCGAACCGGGCATTGTGGAGGTCTCGCGGGTTCCTTTGATCCCGTTATGATCGTACTTCTTCCATTCGGTAGCATTTTCAAGCGGAGCCTTGCCGTTTCTGCCCTTGTAATCCTCAAGTTCGGGTAAGATGAGAGGCAGCTCGTCATCATCAAGAACATGGATCTTACCGTCTTCGGTATGAACAACCGGAACAGGCTCGCCCCAGTAGCGCTGACGCGCAAATATCCATTCGCGGAAGTGATAATTAACGGTACGCTTCGCAACGCCCATCTGCTCAAGCTTCGCGGTGATCGCTTCCTTGGCTTCCTCAACGGTCAAACCCGTAAACTCTTCGGAATTGATGAGCCTGTATCCTTTTCCGAGATAATCCTGTTTTTCGAGAGCATGTCCGCTCACATCGATGTGTCCGTCCTTGTCATTGCCGTCAATAACTTGCAGCATATCGATATTATGAGCAATCGCATACTCAAAGTCACGCTGATCATGCGAAGGAACCGCCATAACAGCACCGGTACCGTAATTGGCCAGAACAAAATCACCGATAAAGAGCTCAGCTTCGCGGCCGTTGATGGGATTGATACACTTCACACCCTCAAGTCTGCAGCCGGTCTTGCCCTTGTTGAGCTCAGTACGGTCCATATCATTCTTTTTCTTGGTCTCTTCGATATACGCTTTGACCTCGTCCTGATTCTTGATGCGGGGCATCAGATCCTGAACGAGCTGGCCGTCCGGCGCAAGAACCATGAACGTGATACCGTAGATGGTTTCGATACAGGTCGTAAAAATGGAGAATTCGCCGCCGCCAACGATGTTGAACTTCACCTCGACACCCTCGGACTTACCGATCCAGTGGCGCTGCATGTCCTTCGTTGATTCGGGCCAGTCAATCTCATTTAAACCCTCAAGCAGCTTCTCCGCAAATGCAGGCTGATTGATAACCCACTGTTTCATATTCTTGCGTACGACCGGGAAGCCGCCGCGCTCCGATTTACCGTCAATGACCTCGTCATTTGAAAGGACGGTACCGAGCTCTTCGCACCAGTTGACAGGCATATCAATGTACTGTGCATAACCGGCAAGATACAGCTGTTTGAAGATCCACTGCGTCCAATGATAGAACTTCGGATCCGATGTAGCGACCATCTTGCTCCAGTCATAATCGACACCAAGCGCCTTAAGCTGCTTTGAAAAAGTCTTGATATCCTCCTGAGTAAAGCCCTCGGGATGATTGCCGGTATTGATCGCATACTGCTCGGCAGGAAGACCGAACGAATCATAACCCATCGGATGCAGCACATTGAA
>JAILIQ010000158.1 GCA_024695205.1 Lachnospiraceae bacterium | reverse complement strand
CAGTTATCAAGGTTCTTATGCCTCCACAGCCAATAAAAAAATGCTATCTGCTTTCCCTTTGGCGCGTCAGCAAATAGCATTATATCACCCGGCGTTGGTTATGTCAACCCCTTTTTCACTTATTTATAGATCAACTTCTTGCCGTTTTTGAGTTAATTGTTTATACAATTTAAAACTTTTACTCTGCTATGGCTTTATGGAATACTTTCTTTCCTTTCTTGATCTTGACGCCCTTAAGCAGAGCTTCCTTACTTATCTTAGTATCAAATTTCGGAACCTTCTCACCGTCAACACTGACACCGCCCTGATCTACAAGTCTGCGGCCCTCGCCCTTCGAAGGGATCAGTCCGCACAGGCTCATAAGGTCCACGATTCCTATGCCGTCATCGGGAATATCTGCGGCAACAAGCGTTGTAGTAGGCATATTTTCATCATCTCCGCCTCCGGCAAACAGAGCCTTCGCGGTAGCTTCTGCCTTATCGGCCTCTTCCTTGCCGTGAACGAGCTCGGTAAGCTCATGCGCGAGCAGCATCTTCTTCTCATTTATACGCGAATCATCCCATTTTTCGATCTCGCAGATCTCCTCGATCGGAATGAACGTGAGCAGCTTGATGCACTTCATAACGTCGGCATCATCCACGTTACGCCAGTACTGGTAGAACTCGAAAGGCGAAGTCTTGTTGGGATCGAGCCATACGGCATTGCCTGCGGTCTTGCCCATCTTCTTGCCCTGTGAATCCGTAAGGAGAGTGATCGTCATCGCATGAGCGTCCTTACCCAGCTTTCTGCGGATCAGCTCGGTTCCGCCGAGCATGTTGCTCCACTGGTCATCGCCGCCGAATTCCAGGTTACATCCGTACTTCTGGAACATGTAGTAGAAATCGTAGGACTGCATGATCATGTAGTTAAATTCAAGGAAGGACAGGCCTTTCTCCATACGCTGTTTGTAGCATTCGGCTCTGAGCATGTTATTTACCGAGAAGCATGCTCCGACCTCGCGGAGCAGCTCGATGTAATTAAGATTCATGAGCCAGTCCGCATTGTTGACCATCAGTGCCTTACCCTCCGAAAAATCGATAAAGCTCTCCATCTGCTTCTTAAAGCATGCTGCGTTGTGGTCGATGTCTTCCCTTGTAAGCATCTTTCTCATGTCGGTCCTTCCCGAAGGATCGCCGATCATAGTAGTGCCTCCGCCGATAAGGGCGATGGGCCTGTTTCCGGCCTGCTGAAGCCTTTTCATAAGTGTCAGGGCCATAAAATGTCCCGCGGTAAGGCTGTCTGCCGTACAGTCAAAGCCAATATAAAAGGTGGCCTTTCCTGAATTGATGAGCTCGCTTACCTGCTTTTCGTCTGTGACCTGCGCGATTAGACCACGCTCGATCAGTTCGTCGTAAATCTTCATCTTGATTCCTCCTCATTATACTTAATAAAATAGGGTAGCAACTCGGAAACCGGCAGATTACCCGTGCTGTCAGCGGAGAATGATACTCTCCTCCACTCTTTGTGCGCAAAAAAGTCCTCTGCCCCGTTTCCGGAACAGAGGACGAAATAATCGTGGTACCACCTCTATTCAGACATTCCTCACGAAATGCCCCTCACGATGTGCCATCACACATCAGGCGCTGTCTCGGGCGCACCCGTCTGTCCCTACTGGTATCGTTTCTGCGATATCATGTTCGGGAAGCGGCTCCGGAGGGTATTCGAATGCGACGTGTCATCACATATCCCTTAACCGGTAAAGGAAAGCACCGCACCTGCGTCCTTGCACCTACCGGACGCTCTCTGAAAGGTTGCATAAAATGCCTCTACTTGTCTCCATCACAGCCTTACATGTATTCTGCAAAAGCAACCTGCCTTCGCATTACATGCATTATAAGTGATGAAATCCGAAAATGCAAGTATTTTTATTGTCCTTTTTCTAACCTCATGTCGAGAGATAGCTAGATCAGCAAAGCTGATCCTGAGCGAAGCTGATCTTGAGCGAACGACTAATCGAGCGCAGCAAGCTGCGCCTGCGTCCGCTGGCATCGATGGCTCTCCACATCGATGCAGTCGTTTGAAAGTTCTTTCGAACTTTCAAACTTATAATCTCCAGATATCTTCATTGTACTGCCTGATCGTTCTGTCGGAAGAGAAAAATCCTGCCTTCGAAATATTCACAAGCATCTTTCCTGCCCAGCTTATACGGTCCTCATAGTCTTTAAGCACCTGCTCCTTGGTCCTGCAATAGTCCTCAAAATCAGGGAAAGTCATGAACCAGTCCTTCCCCACAAGCTCGTTCTTAAGCCTTGCCAGAACCTCTTCATCGCCGTATTCCAGCATTTCCCTGCCGGTCAGGAAATCAACCGCGGCTTTTAAGGTTTTGTCCTTACTGTACCAGTCCTTTGCAACATAATCCGCATTTTTATAATGTTCTATAACTTCGTCGGATCTCTGTCCGAAAATGTAGATATTGTCCTTACCGACAAACTCTGCGATCTCAACGTTCGCCCCGTCCTCGGTTCCGAGTGTTATTGCGCCGTTGAGCATAAATTTCATATTGCCGGTTCCGCTGGCTTCCTTGGACGCAAGCGAGATCTGTTCGGAAATATCGGCTGCGGGGATCAGCTTCTCCGCTAAGCTTACATTGTAATTCTCAAGCATTACCACCTTCAGATAAGGGCTGACTTTCGGATCATTTTCGACCACCTTTCCAAACGTGATGATCGCATGGATTATATCCTTGGCAGTTCTGTAAGCCGGAGCAGCCTTGGCTCCGAAGAATAAGGTGATAGGTCTGACTGGCTTCTCTCCCCGCCTTATCTTCTTATACTTCGCTATCGCCCACAGGAGGTTGAGCTGCTGCCTCTTGTATTCATGCAGGCGCTTAGCCTGTACGTCAAATACAGACTCGGGATCGACCTTTACACCCCGGTTCTTTTCAAGCCAGGTCGCAAAATCACGTTTCTTCGAAGCTTTTATCCTGAGCAGGCGGGAAAGCAGCTCTTCTTCCGGATCCGCTTTTTCTCCCGTTCGTCTCTCTTCGTTTAATGTTTCTGCCGGCTTTCCTTCCTCAATCATTTCTCCGGGCTTTCCTTCCCCGATCATTTCTTCGGTTTTTCCTTCTCGGACAGTCCGGATCCCTGTGCTCTCCGCTAACTTTTCCAACTCATCGGCATCCTTAACCCAACCGTCTCCTATTATTTCGGTGATCATTGCCGACAGCTCGGGATTGCACATTTTAAGCCATCTGCGGAAAGTGATCCCGTTGGTCTTATTGTTGAATTTCTCGGGATAAAGCTTATAAAACGGCGCAAGTTCGGAATTTTTCAATATTTCGGTATGAAGCTTCGCAACACCGTTGATACTGTGTGAAAAATGGATATCCATATTGGCCATATGGACATTGTCCTTCTCATCGATGATCCGGACAAAAGCCTCGTTGCTTCTTCCCGCAGCCTCTTCATTCAGGCGTTCGATGATCGGCACAAGCTGCGGAACCGCAGTTTCAAGATAGTGCCTCGGCCAGGTTTCAAGTGCCTCCGCGAGGATCGTATGATTGGTATAAGCACATACTTTTGTTACTATTTCATAGCTCTCTTTTTCATCAATCCCACGCTCTGTAAGAAGCCTGATGAGCTCCGGTATCACCATTGAAGGATGCGTATCGTTGATCTGGATAGCCGCATAATCGGCAAGATCATGAAGATCGGAGCCCTTGGCGATGCACTCTTCAAGGATCCACTGTGCCGCATTGCTTACCATGAAATACTCCTGATATACGCGCAGGAGCCGGCCTGCCTCATCACTGTCATCCGGATAGAGGAACAGGGTCAGATTCTTCAGATAATCATTTTTATCAAAATCAATGCTTTTTTTCACAAGCCTCTCATCGATCGTATCAAGGTCGAAAAGACGCAGTGTAGTGCATTTACTGTTGTAGCCGGTTACTGCGATCTCGTACATGGTAGAAGTTACTTCTTCATTTCCGAGACGTACTCTGTAATGCTTATCCGAACGCTTCATCCAGCTCTCCTTGCCCCAGGTGAGCCATTTATCGGGAATTTCATACTGCTTGCCGTCGGCAAATGTCTGCCTGAACAGCCCGCAATGATATGCAAGCCCGATCCCGTCCGCAGGAAGCCCGAGCGTCGCGAGCGAATCGATAAAGCAGGCTGCAAGCCGCCCGAGTCCGCCGTTTCCAAGCGACGGTTCATCCTCGAATTCCTCCAGATCGGCAAGATTCAAGCCCTCTGCTTCAAGCTCCTTTTTCACATCCTCATAGATCCCGAGATTGATAAGATTGTTTCCAAGAAGCTTTCCGATCAGGAATTCCGCCGAAATGTAGTATATTTTCTTCTTTCCGGTATTATAACCTGTCTGTGCGGTCCTTTCGGAAATGAGCCTGAGCAGGCCGTTGAACAGTTCAAGCTTTGTACAGTCCTTTAATGGTTTTCCGGTGTAATTCTTCAGAAGTCCGGATTCATCTGTCTTCAGTGGGGTTGAGATACTTTCATTGGTAGATCCTGTCATTATGGTCTTTCTCCTTTTTCGTATGTTTAGTGATGTATATTTGAGTGGTTTAAGAAAGCAAGCTTTCGGGGTTTTCCCGCTTGTGAGACTGTGAATAGTAACATATATCCCGCAATTTGTATTTTGCCTGTTTTGATACGATTGTGTTACTCAAATATCCTGAATTTACACAGGTTTTCATATTAGTGTTGCTATTACGATGATCATCTTATTTCGAAAATTCATATTTTACTTGCATTATTAGGTCATAAAATAGTACAATACTATCATCTTGCAGATGGAAGGTTCCTCCCCTGCTGACGCAGGCACCTTCTCCTCTGGGAGAAGGCATGGGAAACAGTCGTTAGTGCAGGAACCTTCTTTTATAGGTGAAGGCGAGGATAATGGTCGTTGGTACCGACTCCTTCTTCTATAGGTGAAGGCGAGGATAATGGCTGTTGTTACAAGAACCTTCTTCTGTAAGAAAAATAAAGAATAATATTCATTTATATTAAAGATGCGAATAACATATAGTGCGACTGCACCTTAGAAAGAAGATAACATGGAACTTGAAGAATACATCCAGTATCACGAATCAAAACGGCACGAACAGCCCGGATTTTCGTACAATACTTATCTGTGCTCGATCCCGCAGGATTTTGAAAAAGTAAATCCGCACTGGCATGAGCAGATGGAGATCATTTACATAAAAAAGGGCTCAGGCGTTGTTACCGTCAACTTAAAACCACTTGAAGTAAATGCAGGCTATATCATTCCGATACTGCCCGGTGAACTGCATTCTATTTCGCTGAACAAGGGATCCGATGCCGCCCACATGGAATACGAAAACATCATCTTCTCGCTTTCGATCCTTGACAGCAGGGATGAGAACGACTGGTGCCGAACCAATGTCATCCAGGCTATTGAGAAGGGAACGCTGCATTTTCATCGTCCGATCGTTCCGGGAACAGGCTTCCACAATGCGGTTTCGGAGGCGCTCGACAAGGCCGATCTGGTCAGTGAAATGCACAGCGAAGGCTATCCTCTTATGCTGAAAAGCTGCCTCTTTCAGTTCCTGTTCTCGCTTTTTGCCCATAAATCCGTTGAAAAACCTGCTCCGGTTTCACCGCACGAACAGATCCTCAAACGTATCATCATGTATGTGCGTGAGCATTTTGCGGAAGATATCCCGATTGAGAAGATCGCGGCAGAAGTCGAGTACAGTCCTTCTCATTTCATGAGGTTTTTCAAAATAGAAACGGGGCATTCCTTCATTGAATATCTGAACGATTACCGTATTTCCTATGCAGGCTATCTCCTGAAAGAAAGCAATGACGCGATCGGTGGGATCGCGTCACGCTGCGGGTTTGATAATTTTTCTTATTTCATAAGGCTGTTCCGGAGAAAATACGGGGTAACTCCAAAGGAGTACAGAAAGAACCGGTAATCACTGCTTCCGCGAATCTTTTATCATTTGTCAGGGCAGTGAGCAGGCGTATACTCTTAAAACATCACACCCGGTCCGAAACTGTCGATGCTTGAATTAACGGGCTCGGCATTGGTTTTTACATCTTCGGGGATCTCGACAGGCTCATGCTCCTCTCTGTTCGTAAGCTTGAGACTCAGCTGCTCGACATTGAGATTAAGCTTCAGGTTAGATGTTGTCGTAATATCGAGCTTGTTTATCTCAAATGTCAGGACTGTCGGCGCAAGTTCGCTGTTAAAATCCTGGATTATCCTTATCTCACCGGTCATCCCGTTTACGATCTCGTTAAACAGGTTAACGATCATACCGGCCACAGAGTTCATATTTGATCCGTCATCCCCTGCAAACAGTCCGTTCAGCGCTTTCGTTACAGTATCGGTCAGATCGTTTATAGCCGCATTTATATCATTTCTGTAATAAACTCTGAATTCG
Source organism: Lachnospiraceae bacterium (assembly GCA_024695205.1). Taxonomy (GTDB): domain Bacteria; phylum Bacillota; class Clostridia; order Lachnospirales; family Lachnospiraceae; genus RUG11977. The sequence continues at coordinate 6,200 of JAILIQ010000158.1, read as the reverse complement.
GGTAAGGTAAATGCGGTCGTATTCCTGAAAACCCCTGACACCTCTTCCATTGTGGTATGCTTTTTCAGAAATTTGTCAAAGTCCTTAAAATACTTGCTCTCCCCGTGGTTTTCGCCTTCCGCATTTTGGCCCGCCGCAGCCTGGCCATTACTGTATTGCTCTATCATTTCACTGATGGATCTCTCGATAAGCTTCCAGACTCCTGCCTCTTCGCTTTCGTAAATCCTGATGGTATCGTCATCTCCGGTGTTGTCAATATACATTTCAAGCTGTTTCTTCTCTGTCGATGATTCACCGTTCATATTGCCGTCAACATCCATATTCAGATTAAGATGTGCGGTATTTGCGAAAGACTTGAAATCCATATCCCCTTTGATATCGATATTTCCGGTCACATTCTCCATAAGATTCAGTGAAAACTTCAGGAAAATATCGCCAAATACACTACTATCGGGAATATCAAGCTTCTCTTCGGTCGATACGGCCTTCATCAGCTTTGTAAACTTATCGGTATTCTCCTTCTGTATCTCAAACAGATCCTCCATCGTAACTACCGGCACGGGGGTCGGAGTCGGAGCAGAAATCTCTTTTTCCACACTTTTATCTGTCGTATCATCCTTTTTCTTACAGCTCAGCATGCCTATTGCCATAATGCCGATAAGTATGATACTCAGTATCCTTTTTGTCGTTTTTTTCATGATCTTTACTTCTCCTTACAGAAAAATTTTTTTATCCTTCCGGCTTTATGCCATTCCTCTTCATTGCCATTTTCACAAATAACGGCTTGAAAATGAAAATCAGAAGAAATCCTGCTGCCAGACAGATCCAGAACGAACCGAAAAACATGCCGCCCAGACTCAGCGATCCTGCCGGTGCTCCCTGCGAAAGAGCGCTTCTGTATGCAAAAAATACCATGATGAACGTCATCAGAGGTGTATAAATGATGTCGGAAATAAGACTTTCAACACATCTTGCCACCAGACTGCGCGGCTGCAGTTTAAGCGCTCTTACGGCACCATCCGTGACCTTTTTCATCGGTATGATAAAACCAATGACCAGGCTGACTACCGTACTGATCAGAAAACTGATGATCCAGCCGGGGACCGTAAAATGTCCCGATACCGCGGTTCCTATCAAAGACAGAAAAAAGCTCATCGTAATTCCCATGCAGATACTGACTGTCATTCCAATTTTGCGCATTTTCTTAGGATCCATATCGTTCTCCTTCCAATTCTTCTATTTGCCCCCAATAAACTGTTCTGCCGTTTTATTCCCCGGCCAGCTCCGTGATCACTTCCGCGATGCATGAGACCGTATCACCGGCAGTCATGCTGATGGAATTACTCCTGCTCTGGGCGAGCTGTCCGGCTTTGCCGTTGATATAAGCTCCCGCTGCCACACTGAATGCAGGATCGTCCTCAGGCAGATAAGCACATACGGCTGAAAGGATACCCGACACTACATCCCTGCTTCCGGCCGTTGCCATTCCCGCACAGCCCGTATCGGTCATGCAGACTTCCTTTCCGTCGGTAATTATCGTTGAAGGACCTTTAAGAAGCAATACCGCATTTCCCGAAGGGGAAATGTCCCCGGCATACCTTACGGCATATCCAGTCGGATCTGTAAGGATATCGTTTATCCCAAAGCCCTTCGGGTCTGTCTGATTACTGCTTGCCCCGCAGTCCTTCTCCACTGTCTGATTGCCGCTTACCTCACATTCCTTCGGCTCCGTCTGATTACTGCCGATATCGCAGCCTGCAGCTTCTCCGCCTCCGTACAGACCTTCAAGCAGCCGTGAAAACTCCTTTATGTGCGGCGTAAGCACAAGCTGCGCCCGCGTATTTAAGATCCTTTTACGGTCCGCTTTCGCAAAGAGAGTCAGACCGTCGGCATCTATTATAAGCCTTCCGGTAAAATAATCAAGCAGATAATCGAGAATCCCGGCAGTCTGGGCCGTCACTCCGATCCCCATTCCAAATGCGACCGTCCTGACATTCCTTATCAGCTCAGCGATCTCGGATTCGACAAATCTTACTTCCCCATCATCATCGGATAACGGGAACAGCGTACTTTCAAGGATATTTGCGGCCACGACCGGACACAGAGAATCAGCGACCGCGATCTTGACAACTCCGGCTCCCGATCGCATTGCGGCATTGGCCATTGCAGCAAGCCTGATCGCTCCGCTGTAACGTTTCGAGCCGCCTATCAGCGCGACATAGCCGTAGGTACCCTTATTTGAATAATTACAACGCGGTCCGAAATACGGCTTAAGATCTGAACTTTCAAGAAGCCGGAAGGGTCGGTCCACAGGCCTGATCCCGATATCACAGTTGATCTTCCGCTTCATGACATCCTTTGCCATATTCAGAAAATGACCGGGTTTATAGCTTCCAATCGAGACCGTCAGGTCAGACCGCACACAGTTGCCGGATCCGGTCCGGTCCGTTGCTGATGCAAGATCCCCGGCCATCCCGGAATCTCCGTTTAAACCGCTGTTGATATCAACGCAGACAATATATGCTCCGCTTTCATTGATCGCTTTTATCGCCTCCGCGGCCTTTCCTCTTACGGCGCCTTTAAATCCGGTCCCGAAAATGCAATCTACTATTGTAGAATATCTTTTCAGATCCTCTCCGGAAGTCCAAAGACTGATGTTGATCCCTCTCTCCCGGCAGATATCAAAATAATACCGCCCGTCTTCGGAAAATCTCTCTTCAAGCAGCATTACACCGCAGGCGATCCCGGCGTCCTGCAGCAGTCCGGCAAGTACATAACCGTCTCCGGCGTTGTTTCCGGTCCCGCATACGATCAGGACCGGCGGTTTCCAGGCAACATTTTCAAATATCGCCCTGCCGGCCCTCATCATGAGCTCTCTTCCCGATGTTCCGTTCTCAATAGTGCGCGCGTCGCTTTGGCGCATATTTGCGACCGATAAAACCTCTATCATCTAATTAACCTCTCGTAGATCCTGCACGATATAGCGGTCGTAAACCGTTCCGTCAAGGTTTTTCCACAAAAACAGGCCTTCATGCGGCCCGATAAGCGGCTCACAGTCTTTTTCTCCGTCCGATGACATATTCCGGTCCTGAAGTATGTCCGGTTCGTTCGCCATATCCCGGTCCTGAGGCATATCCTCGCCCGTCATAAAGATCATGTAACCGTGTGCCGAGGATTCCTTGGGGATCGAGACCGAACCCGGATTCATGCATATGATGCCTTCACTGTCAGTATCTCCCGGGACACTGCCCGGCAGTCCGACTGTCATTAGCAGCGTAACATGGGTATGGCCGTACAGAAGTATGTCTCCCGGTTTTAAAGCCGGAAGACGGTCTTTGTTAAAAATGTGCCCATGTGTCGCAAATATCACTCTTTTTCCGAACGGGATCAGCGCATAATCCGCCATTACCGGAAATTCCAGCACCATCTGATCAACCTCTGCTTCACAATTTCCCCTGACGCACAGGATCTCATTTTTCAGAGAATTAAGCATCTCTGTGACCTTCTTGGGCGCATATCCTTCGGGAAGGTCATTGCGGGGACCGTGATACAGAAGATCCCCGAGCAGTAGCAGCCTTTCGGCCTTTTCTTTTCTATATGCCCCGATCAATCTACTGCAGTAGAATTCAGATCCGTGAATATCCGATGCGATCAGCCATTTCATATATGCTTCCTCGTCATTTTATAAAAACTTCGCAACCTCATCAACTGCCCTGTCACGCCTGGGCGCAGGTTCACTCACTCCGTACCCGAGCGCGATGACAGCCGTGATCTGCTCTGTTTTGGGAATACCGAATTCTTCCCTGAGCATATTGGCATCCCTCAGACCCATGATCAGGGTGTCAAGTCCTTTTTCTTTCGCGGCAAGTACAAAATAAGCATTGTTCAGTCCGAGATCGTAAGCACCCCACTTGTTGCTGAGCTCATTGTCCGCAGCGCCGGCCGTAAAGCCCGATATATCCTTGACAAATGTCGTGATGACAAGGGCAGCGTTTGCCGAGCTCCTGTTATTGAATTCGGGTAATGCCTTTCTTACCTTTTCGATCGCTTCGGGTGTATTGGCGACATAATATCTTGCCGTCTGTGAATTTTTCCACGAAGGAGCCTGGTAAGCCTCGGTGATGATCTCGCTGATCACATCACTGCTGACAGTCTCCTCCTTATAAGCTCTTACCGAGCGTCTTTTTTTGATCAGATCAGTAAATTCCATAAACTATCCTCCCATCTGAAATGCGAAGCAGCTCCCGCCAATCTTCCGTGCGTCTTAGCTGTTGAACTTCGTGAAATACAGCGAATTACATAATAACTCTTCCAAAAATACAGCGAACTACATAATAACTCTCCCAAAAATACAGGTCCGCCTTGCGATCATACCGGATTCCTTCTTTTCCCGCCGGATTTTATGGAATCGGTCGGACATACAAGTACACACAGATGACAGCCGACGCATTTTTTCGGATCGAGTATCGGCTTGCGGTTCTCATCGAGCCTGATCGCCTGATGTCCGCCGTCCATACATGAAACCTTACATCTTCCGCATCCTACGCATGTAGTACGACTGAACCTGGGATAGATCACAGTATCGCGTTCCAGCACATCTGTCGAAGGATCCACGGCATCTAGCCCGAGTCCCACCATTTCTTTGACACTGTTGAAGCCTTTTTCGGTCAGATACCTGTTCATTCCGTCCTTCAGGTCGTCGATAATGCGGTATCCATACTGCATGACTGCCGTTGTGATCTGGATCGAAGCAGAGCCCATCAAAATGAACTCCATTGCGTCCTTCCAGGTTTCAATGCCTCCCATGCCGCTGATATGAAGACTTTTGAGCTCTTCAGTCCAGCCAAGTTCCGCGATCATGCGCAGGGCAATGGGTTTAACTGCGTTACCGCTGTATCCTCCCACTGCACTTTTACCGTGTACGGAAGGCGATGAAACATAGGTATGAAGATTGATCGCCAGGATGCTCTTGATCGTATTGATCGCCGCGATCCCGTCCGCGCCGCCTCGTTTGGCGGCAAGTGCCGCAGGTACCAAGCTCGCGACATTCGGTGTCAGCTTGGCAAGTACAGGTATCGAGCATCCTCTTTTGGCTGCTGCCGTATATTTTTCAACAAGTTCCGGTATCTGTCCTATATCCGAACCAAGGCCACCCTCCATCATATTGGGACATGAGAAATTCAGCTCAACCGCATCGGCCCCGTTTTCCTCACACTGCCGTGCAAGATCCTCCCATTCCTGTTCGTCCTGGCCCATTATCGAAGCAAGAATGAATTTTGTGGGGTATTTTTCCTTCAGTCTGCGGAATATTTCCATATTCTCGGCGACACTGTGATCGGAAAGCTGCTCAATATTCTTAAAACCGAATATACTGCCGTTGTCTCCCCTTACGGCCGAAAATCTCGGCGAAGCCTCATGGATGTCAAAGCTGCATATTGTCTTAAAGCACGCGCCGGCCCAGCCGGCTTCAAATGCGCGCGCACACATGTCATAAGTACTGGCAACCACCGAGGATGAGAGCAGGAAAGGATTCTCAAGCGGTATCCCGCACAGATCTGTCTTCAAACGCTCTTCGTCCTTCGGAAATTCATCTGTCTGGGGAAGAACCTCCGACTGCAGCCTGCGAACCAGATCGCGGATATGGACTTTTCCGGATTTTATACAGCTCTGTTCGCACGGAGCTGAACAATTTTCACAGACAGCTTCCCTGTCTTTAAGCTGTGCCGCCGCTCCCTCTTCATTGTCAAACCATATGCTTCTGAGCAATGCCGCAGGATCGAGGGACGGACAGGCCTTTGTACACGGCGCGTCATCGCATAAAAGACATTCGATCATATCACGCCTGTAGAGCGTTTTCACATTATTCATAGGCGCCTCCCGGTTATGTTTGTGCATTGTGACGTTTGTTTCTTACGATGATTTTACCATAAAAAGCTTTCTGTTTCCACAAAAAAAAGGATCATATACTGATCCCTTTTTTCCAGCGGAGAAGGAGGGATTTGAACCCTCGCGCCGCGCAAACGACCTACACCCTTAGCAGGGGCGCCTCTTCGGCCTCTTGAGTACTTCGCCAGATGTCGAACTTAACAGTTCATTATTCAGTTCCGGTACACACGGAAAGCATCCGTATCAATACCAGCATCTGACAGTATATCAAAGGGGTGGGGCTTTGTCAAGCAGATTTTCTCAAAACAGCGTTT
>JAILIQ010000156.1 GCA_024695205.1 Lachnospiraceae bacterium | reverse complement strand
TTGATAAGCTCGATGTCCTAGAATGCTTCGAGGACGAAAACCGCAAACTGCGTATTGGCGAGCTTCTTAACAAGCAGGCTGAGATATATGAGGCTCTCGGAGTGGCATTACCGACCTCGTCATGTTAATCCGAGAATCCAGCCTGAAAGCCTGCGAAAAATAAGGAAAATTGCAAAAAAATCATCCCCGCGTGTCCGGTCCGGCTAAAACACTCCCGCATGAACTCTCATATGGAAAAGGAAAAACAGGCAGCGAGACCGCGGTAAAATCATCTGCCCAAACACAAGGGTAAAAATGAAGAATGCTGCCAAACTGTCCCGGCAGCATCCTTTTTATTCATAGCAAAGAAAGTTACGTTCCTACATTCCGATCATCTATACCGCATACCCGTCAGATATACTTCGAGGCGATCTTGGCCTCATATTCCTTAAAATATCTTTCCCTTTTTATCGGATGCCAGATAAGGGAAGCATCCCTTAACTTCTTTGCATCCCTGCCTGAGGAAGGCACTATCGCATTGACCCTGTCCCTGAAGGAGAAATAAGCCCCGGAGTAGATGCCGACTGCCACTGCGATCACCAGAAGATTAACGCAGAGTATAACAGTTGCAGTGTAGTCCGGAATATCTTCCGGCGAGGGTGCAAGAGGAACCTCCTCATTTTCAAGCACTATAAAATTATATGTACCATCTTTTGCCAAAGCACCGGCATCGGCAGCAAAAGCGGCCTTTTCCGACATCATAAACACGCCGGAAAACAGTAAGAGCATTAGTGCCACGGCAGACAGTCTTATCAGGTGTATTCTGTTCAGTCTTATTCTCGTCATACCGGTAAATTACCTCCTGAATGATATACGTTCTCTATGACCGGCTCTGTCTGTCATCTATGATCAGGCAGATCCGCAGGTCCCGGAAAAAAAAATTTTCATCCTTCTGATATATAAGACTATCATTTTTACTATAAAGGTTCAATTTTTATTTTTTTGCCCGATATAATTTTCGGAGTATTTAAAAAAGTCGGAAACAGGCCCTTCTCCGGGCAGATCTCTATTGACCGTTTTTTCATGATATTACCGTCAAAAGCTTAAATTCAAGCGGTTTTTATGATATACTGAAGTCTGACGATCAGATCTGACCGGACACGGGCACTTCAGACAGGATCTCCGAAAAAAACAGGAAACGGGTATGTGATCATGGAAAATAATAATCTCAAAAATTTCAAGCTGCTGAAAATGCTGCAGCTCATAATACTTGCTATATTTGCTGTTGCTTTCTTCTGTTTTCTGTATTTCGATCCCTTACTGCGAAACAACATATATTCAAATAAGAATCTTCTGACCCTGTGTGTATTTCTGTGGGGCTTCATGATATATTCCGCCATAACACTGATACTGGACTTCAAACAGCTTGACAGGCACATAGCCGATTCCCATTCACTCAATCAGGCCGCCTATCTTGACAGGCTCACCAAGCTTCCCAACAGGAATACCCTGGATCTCCTGATAGATAAATATGAAGGAAAAGACATCTCTCAGTTTGCCTGCGCCCTGATCACCATCAACAACCTGTCAAAGATCAACGCGGAAAACGGAAGGGAAACCGGAGACGAGACCCTCAGGGAATTCTCCGGAGTTTTTGAAGAGGTTGGTGAAAAATACGGATTCTTTGGCAGAAACGGCGGAAATGAATTCGTGGTAGTCATGGAAAGCTGTAATTTTGAAAAAATGCAGCGCTTTGTGGATGAGATAAGCAGAGCCATCACCGAATATAACAGAAAGCATGACAATGAGTCGCTTGAACTCTCCTTTAAGTATGCTTTAAATATAGAAGAAAATGTTGCCACACTTCCCGAACTGATCTCAAGGATGTACAACAACTGGAAAAGAGGATGAAATGGCTGTCTTTGACCATGACAATATAGGCAGCCTGGTTTCAAGAGCCCAAGCGGACGATCCGGACGCATTCGCCGAGCTGTATGCGCTGACCTATAAGCATGTGTACAATTATGCGGGGCACTATTTGCGGGATCCTTATCTTGCACAGGATGCAATGCAGGAAACCTATATATCTGCCCTCAGGAATATTCGAAAGATCAAGGAACCCACGCTGTTTGTCGCATGGCTGAACCAGATCTGCTTCCACATCTGCTTTGACATGTGCAAAGAAAACAATGCGGATTACGATACGGTCTCGCCCGAGATGATGGAGATCGTAAAGGATGATAACCTGAGCCACGATCCCGAAAGAAACATAGAAGACAAGGAAGAAACCGACTTTCTTAACGAAGCCGTAAGCTCCCTTCCCTTTAATGAGCAGCAGGTCATAGTAATGAAATACTACAACGACATGAAGCTCGAAGATATCGCAAGCGCAATGAACTGTTCAAGGAGCTCTGTCAAGAGATACCTGATATCCGGCAGAGAACGGCTTGCAAGAATCCTGGAAAGGGGGCGTATCTGATGTTTAAAAAGAAAAAATACAATCTTGATATAAATACAGCCGATCAGACTCTTCAAAATGTATTTAAGTCTCTCGACAAAAAACCGAATACCATCCCGTTTGATAAGCTGGTGCTCAGAAATGCCGTAAACCGCACCTATATAAAGACAGGTCTCTGTGTATCCTTAGCTCTGCTTCTGCTGATACTTCTTGCCCCTCTTTCATTTATCAACAGGGAATTCAAGGTAGAATATACGGGCTTAAAGCAGACCATCGTAGTCACGGACCACCATCTTGAAGGCGATACCTTTGTGATGAACCTAAGCGGGATCCAGATAGATTATGATGATATCTATGCACGGCTTCCCGACGGGACCTTCGTATTCCCGGTCTCGGCCGATGCGGAGAGCGGCGTTGTCGTATTTCCCTATGAAGGGACCGAATTAAATATCTTCGTTCCCGATATAAACGGTAAAATGCTGCATGCCATACTTTCAAGGTAGACTCTTACCCTGTCTTCTGCCCGTAAAAATATGTGCATGTTTACTCCGGGTAGTTTACTTTACAACCCGTTAGATATAAACTTATGGCTGATATGATGATTATTATTTCAGGGAGATAATGATGATGTGTAAACGTCAAAGCAATAAAGACATTGTCGTTTACTGTAAAATAAGATATCTGGTCTGTTTATGCGTCATGGTCCTTACCGCGTTATCCCTTGCAGCCTGTTCGGGCAAAAAAAAGGCAGAGACCACCGTCACTTCCAAAGCCTCCGGCGGCGTACGGGACAATACCCCGCTTGTAATGGTGCCTTCCTACTCGGGGGCGGATATCATAGGAAACGAGACCGTGTCCATAAACATCTCAAATTCCAAAGACGGCTACATCGTGGTAACCTACAAGGGCACCGCCGACAAGGTAAAGATGCAGCTTACGGGAAACGGACAGGTGACCTATACCTACAATCTTAAAGGCGGACAGAATGAGGTTATCCCTCTGACGGCAGATGACGGAACCTACCTGATAACGGTATATGAAAATGTATCCGAGGATCAGTACGCTACCGCCTTTTCATCCGAATTTGACGTTTCGATCCAGAATAAATACGGTCCCTATCTGTATCCAAATCTGTATGTAGATTTCAATACCGATTCGAAGGTGGTAAAGCTTGCCGCGGAACTTGCCTCAGATGCAACCTGCGATCTCGACGTGGTTAACAGCGTATATGCCTACATGGTTGAGAATGTCACCTACGATCATGACAAAGCCAATAACGTACAGAGCGGATACATACCGGTTGTGGACGAGATCCTTGCCAAAAAAACCGGAATATGTTTTGACTACGCGGCGGTCATGGCGGCTATGTTAAGAAGCCAGCGCATACCCACAAGGTTAGAGATCGGATACGCGGGCGATGCATATCACGCATGGATCAGCGTATATACCCCGGATACGGGATGGATCAACGGCATGATAGAATTTGACGGAACCACCTGGTCTCTTATGGATCCCACCTTTGCCGCAAATACCAAAGCAGGGGATCTTAAGAAATTCATCGGCGACGGCAGCAACTACTCTACAAAGTACGTTTATTAAGGAGGAATACAGATGAGCAAAGCTTCAAAACAGCTCTCCAACAAGGAACTGGCCTTATTCTTCGATCAGTTCGCAATGACTCTGGATGCGGGGCTTAATCATACTGACGGTATCAATATCATGATGGAGGATGCGGCAAGTGCCGAGGGCAGAAAGATACTCGAGACCATGCTTGAGACCCTTCACGAAGGAAGGCTTCTGTTTCAGGCATTTGAAGCCCCCGGAGTATTTCCCAAATATGCTCTTGACATGATAGAGATAGGCGAGAGGTCCGGTAAACTTGACGAGGTCTCACATTCCCTTGCGGCTTATTACGAAAGGGAAGAAAACATCGCCCAGGGTATCAAGAGTGCGGTAACCTATCCCCTGTTGATAATCTTCATGATGTTCATCGTTATCCTGGTACTGGTGATAAAGGTGCTCCCCGTATTCAATCAGGTATTCAACCAGCTCGGCTCCGAGATGACGGGATTCTCAAAGGGACTCTTAAAGATCGGAAACACCATCAGCAGATATTCTCTCATCTTTATGCTGCTGCTGCTTGTTATCGTTGCCCTTTACATCGTCTTCGGAAGGACCGCCTGGGGCAAACAGATGTTTAAGCGTTTCCTTGCGGTATTCCCTTTGACAAGAGGATTCTACGAAAAGGTTGCCGCCGGAAGATTTGCAAGTTCAATGGCCCTTACTCTAAATACAAACCTCGGTCCCGACGAGAGCCTTGCAATGGTTGAAAAATCGGTAGATAACGAAGCTGTGGAGAAAAAGATCGGACAGTGCAGGGATATGATAAGACAGGGCGCCTCCTTCCCGGATTCACTGGTGGAATCAAAGATCTTCAATAACCTCTATTCAAGAATGATCGCCGTGGGA
>JAILIQ010000177.1 GCA_024695205.1 Lachnospiraceae bacterium | reverse complement strand
ATCTGTAAAAGAGATCTGTAAAAGACACCTGTAAAGGCATCTGTACAAGACATCTGTACAAGACAAGGGAATAACCAGTTCGGAAAAAGAACCTGCAAACGGCTTGCAGGTTCTTTTCTGTATATGGTTTTATATAAATTTCTTTATTTCTGTCCGTAATAGGCGTTGGCGCCGTGTTTGCGGAAATAATGCTTGTCAAGAAGAGAATCGGGTACAGGTTTGATAAGATTGTCGGTAAGTACCATATCATGGTAGGCCATGCAGGCAACCTCTTCAAGAACGAGGGCGTTCTCTACGGCTTTTTCGGGAGTCTTGGCCCAGGTAAACGGACCGTGTCCCTTAAGCAGTACGGCCGGAACATCCATGGGCTTGATGCCGCGGGAAGCGAATGTCTCAACGATGACCTTGCCTGTATTGGCTTCATAGGCTTCATTGATCTCTTCATCGCTTAAGGTCCTTGCACAGGGAACGGCTCCGTAGAAATAATCCGCATGCGTGGTACCGTAAGGCTGGATATCCATGCCTGCCTGAGCCATGATCGTAGCCCAGCGGGAATGGGTATGAACGATCCCGCCCAGATCGGGGAACATCCTGTAAAGAGTAAGGTGGGTGGGAGTGTCGGATGAAGGACGAAGATCGCCTTCGAGAATATTGCCTTCAAGATCGAGAACAACCATATCTTCGGGCTTCATATTGTCATAGCTTACACCGGAGGGCTTGATAACCACATGACCGGTAACAAGATCGATTCCCGAAACATTACCCCAGGTAAGTGTGATAAGGTTGTATTTGGGAAGCAGCAGATTGGCATCGCAAACACGTTTCTTGAGTTCTTCTAACATATTGATTCTCCGATCCGGAGCATACAAGCAGCTCCTGTATTTATTAAATTCAGCATAACATTTAGTATTCATTAAGTCAAGACAATATAATTTTAACTAAAACTAAAATACTACAAAATAATCTAAAATCATGTATTGCATACTTGTTTTGGATATGTTATTATTTGGGATAAGCGGAACTGTTGGTGAAGCATAAAACTATATACGGAGGATTTACGATGGCAAAAATGTATATCAATCCCAATGTCAGGTTGGGGAAGATCAACAAGGAGATCTACGGTAATTTTTCCGAGCATCTCGGACGCTGTATTTATGAAGGACTTTATGTTGGCGAGAATTCGGATATCCCGAATAAGAACGGTATGCGTACCGATGTAGTGGAAGCGCTTAAGGAAATGAAGCTTCCCGTTCTGCGCTGGCCGGGCGGATGCTTCGCCGATGAATATCACTGGGAAGACGGTATCGGACCCAAGGAAACACGTAAGAAGCTGATCAATACACATTGGGGCGGAGTACTTGAGGATAACAGCTTCGGTACCCATGAGTTTATGGAGCTTTGCGATCAGATCGGATGTGAGACTTATATCAACGGCAATGTCGGCTCAGGTACAGTCCGTGAGATGAGCGAATGGGTTGAATATATGACCTTTGAGGGTGTTTCACCCCAGGCGGACAGACGTAAGGCCAACGGACACGAGGCTGCCTATACGGTCAATTATTTCGGTGTAGGTAATGAAAACTGGGGCTGCGGCGGAAATATGACTCCCGAGTTCTACGCTAATCTGTATCGTCAGTATCAGACCTATATCCGCCAGTACAATCCCGAAAAGAAGATATACAAGATCGCCTGCGGTGCTAATGCAGCCGATTATCACTGGACCGATAAGGTAATGGAGATCGCTCATCCGTTTATGGACGGCATTTCACTGCATTACTATACAGTACCCGGCGAGTGGTCACATAAGGGCGGCGCACTCGGATTTGATGAGAAGAAGTGGTATCTGACCCTTCACAAGACCTGCTTTATGGAAGAGCTTCTTGATAACAATATTGCCATCATGGATAAATATGATCCCAAGGGAAGGATCGGACTTATCGTTGATGAGTGGGGTACCTGGTATGATGTTGAAGAGGGTACAAATCCCGGCTTCCTGTATCAGCAGAATTCGATCCGCGATGCTCTTGTTGCAGGTATCAATCTTAACATCTTCAACAAACACTGCAAACGTGTAAAGATGGCCAATATCGCCCAGCTGATCAATGTTCTGCAGTCGGTTATCCTTACCGACGGTGCGAAGATGATCAAAACACCTACATATTTCGTATTCAAGATGTATGCGGATCATCAGGACGCTGAGCTTGTTTCGAGCTGTATTGATACCGAGATGGTCGGATTAGAGGATTCGAATATGGTCAAGAACCTCTATGAGAGCTGCTCTGTAAAAGACGGTAAGCTTACCATCACACTTACTAACCTTTCACTTGACAAGTCTTATGATATCGATGCAGTCCTTACCGAAGCCGAAGCAAAGGCTATATGCGGTGAGATCGTGACCGGCGCGATGGATGCACACAATACCTTTGACGCACCCGATCAGGTTAAGACCGAAGAGTTCAAGGGCTTCGAAAAGACAGCAACCGGCCTTAAGATCAGCATTCCCGCCAAGAGCGTCGTAAAGGTTACCGTACAGCTGTAAGTTGTTTAACGGATTTTTAAAAAACAGATCCGGAATTTAATATTATATGAATCAGGGGCTGCCGCAGCAAAAATGC
>JAILIQ010000151.1 GCA_024695205.1 Lachnospiraceae bacterium | reverse complement strand
CCATGTATGCAGGAAATGCGGTGCAGAGTATATCGATCCGCGTTATCACGAACTGGCTATTGACGGTATCAGCGAAGATGAATTCCGTATTTTTCCATACTTCTTTATGCTTGTCATCGGCGGACTTATCGGCTGGCGGGGCTGGCATCTCCTGAGCGTCAGGCAGCTCGGGGTTCCCGATATGATGCAGTGGCTGCTGCCGGTCGTATTCCTTATTATCGGGGCCGTACTTATTATCGGTTCGATAATCGGGATCATTTCGATAAAAACAGGTATCAAACGCAGAAAATTCGAAAAGATGCTTGAGGAATCACAGGCCAGGATGCGGGATACCCGCTACACGGATAAATTGCGAAGCATGGGATATGAAAAATAAATAATGAAGGGTCATCCAATCAAATGAAAGAAATTCTGAAAAAAATATTTCTCGTTATATTATGTCTTATGTTTGTCGGTTATCTGCTTGTTACCGCGATCATTGACCTTACGAATAAAAATGACATTTATACGCTCAGAGTCGACGGTGCAGCAGAAATACTGGAACTTGAGCACTCCATTAACGGCCTGATCCCTGTAGGAACGGATCATTTCTATCTCGGTATAGAGAACGCTACCGGAAAAGCCTGCATTATCAAGGCTTCCAAACGCTGGTATAAGAAGAATTTTGATGAAAACGGATATTCGCTCAATCCTGACGGACTTACCGTTACCGCCCTTGCCAAAAAAGCCGGAAAATATGATGTTGAACGGGAACTTAAAGAAAGAGCCGCGCAGTTTGATTCTCTCGATTTCATTATCGATCCGGGTTATGCTCTCGATCTTTCGTACAAGCTTACCGCAATCCTTAAGCTGGTCCTGCTTGCACTTTCGGCCGGGATCGTATTGTTCGGCATCAGGATCGCAAAAGCGAAGGACACCGTCAGTAAACCTGTTGTATGGGTATTTACAGGCGTTTTGATAGTATATCTTATTGTCCTGCTTGTCGTGATAGTGTAACCGGCATTTCACGATCGATGCACATAAGGAGGATGTATATTATGAAGCATTCAGACCAACACCTTATTTATAAACGTATCTTTATCCTTTTCCTTGGCGTATGTTTAACTGTCGCGATCCTTCCCGGCACTTTTGCAAAAGCGGACTATCGTCTGGGGGCGGAAAGATATGCAACATACGACATATCTGACGGAAATGTGTACGATGAGTACGGACGGGTTGATTTTAAATCCGAAACAAGCGGCACCGTAAAAGCTCTGGATGCGGTTAAAGAGACTGCCGAAGGAAACGGAGTTTATTCCGTCGTGGAAAATAAGGACTGGCGTATTACGATCGAATCCGCCGGGTCCTGTTATGAAGTGGGTGAATCTGTAGACGTCCGGGCATATCTTGAGTATATTGGCTCCGGAGAAAGTAAGGAAATAAGTGTTGGCGATCCGGCTCTCGGTTTTTATCTCGAAGGCTCGACAGGCACCGTTATCTGTCAGTATGCCGCCTATTCCACATCCGATCCCAATCCGCCCCGGAAATTTGTTAAGGGCGAGAAATACGCACTGAAGCTCGATTTCAGTGAAAAAGATACAACCAATTTCCATGAATATGACGAAAACAACGACATGGAAAAAACAGTCGCACTTTTACATAATGAAAACGGAGGCCTTATCCTTCCTGCGGGAACTTATACGGTAAAGACCGGCATGACCGACCGTATTTCAAAGCGAAGCTCAAAAAGCAGAAAAACCGGATTTTTCGCCACATTGCATTTTAACGTTGGTATTAACGAAGAGATTTTCCAGGTCGGACAGGATCTTTTCCGTACTCTGGGTGAAAATGAAGCCGTACTTATCGGAAACACCACCGATTCCCAAACCGGCTATGACAGCGATATCACCGGCGAAGAATGGATCATACCGTCAGTTGTGGAATACAAAGGAAAGGAACGTACAGTCACCGTGATCGGTGACGAAGGATACAGCGAAACGGTCAGGGATCCCGACGATAATTCGTATTATACCGTAAGACACAACGCGTTTGAATCAAAAAGCTTCTCATCGATATATATCCCCTCTACGGTAAGAAAGATCAGCAAAGGCGCATTAGCCGGCATGCACGGAATGAATGAGATAAGGATCGATGCCAAAGAGATAGAGATCTGCGAAGAAGCATTTGCAGGCTGTTCATGGGGAATAGATGAAGGAAAGCCCGGCAGACTTATAATAAATGCAGAAAAAGTAACTGTCGGTAAAAAAGCCTTTACAGATTGTTATCTGCTGCAGGATATAGAAATAAAAGCCTCAAAAAGCCTGATAATAGAGGATGAGGCTTTCGAGAGCTGCTATAATCTGCTGAAGGTCAGACTTCCGAAAAAGACCCGTTATCTGGGCGAGAAGGCATTCTATGACTGTGGCTGGGATAAGAAGCTGACGATCACGATCCCCGCCGGTGTCAGACACATAGGAAGCTCTCCCGTCAACCGGGCCGATCTGAAACTGGCAAAAGCCAATACCGCTTACAAGACTCAAAACGGGCTGCTGCTGACTTCTGACGGCAAGACCGTTGTACGGGTCCTGTCCCGCAAACAAAAGGAGATCGTGATCCCCGATACCGTCACAACGATCCTGCCCGGAGCATTTGAACGGAGTAAGGCTGAAAGCCTCATCATTCCCGATTCGGTCACGGCAATACCCGATGACATGATCCGTGATGACGTACATTTGCAAAAAGTATCCTGGGGTAACGGGATCATTTCGATCGGCAAATATGCATTTTACAATACCTGTCTTAAAAAAGTCATTCTTCCGGACTCTGTAAGATCGATAGACCGGGCGGCATTCGCCAACGGAAAAAAGCTGAAAACCGTCAGACTTAACAACGGTCTTGAATCTGTCGGCGATCTTGCCTTCCGGCGCTGTGATAAACTGAAAGGTCTGAAGATCCCGAATACCGTAAGCTTTATCGGACAGTATATTACCGGGATCAATTACGATCTTTCCGGGTTTTTCATTGAATTTGAAGACGGCAATCCGTATTACGAGCAGGTCGGAAATGAAGTCTTTGTTCCGGGAACAGGGGAACTTCAAGTCCTGATAGACCTGCCTGCTGCCTCTGTCCCCGATGAATCCGCAGATGTTCCCGAATACACGGATGATACGGACTATGCCCGGTATTTTGCCCGGAAACTGTCCGACAGGGTTACTTCGATCGGTAAGCCTGTATTCATAGGCCATACCGGCAGCATTATCCTGCCCGAAGGTCTTGAACGCCTTGATATAGCGCTTCTCTCAATGATCTCGGACCCCGAAGAGGGAGGAATCCTGTTCTTTAGCGGTAACAAGAACAGTAAGCCTCCTGTGATCACCAATGATTTTAACACCACGGGTGATTTCTCGATTTCAGTCATAATCCCCGAAGGCCGGGATCCCGATGTATACAGGAAAGCCTTCGAGGATGCAGGTCTGACCGGACGTCAGTATATCGAAGTAAGATGCCGGAAATGACCCGAAAAGTGCTGTCGCATGCGGATCAGAATTTGATCTCAAATGACCTGTACCATCCGCCGAAGCTGAGCTCATAAGGATCAAAGGTAACGACACAGGTATCGTCTTTTGTCAGATAATAGCGGAAATCTGCTGCCTTCATTCCGTCAAGGTACTCATAACTTGTGTCGTCATATTCGTCTTCTTTAGCCTTCATGGCTTCAGAGATCTCTTTCTTGATTTTTTTCAGCGACAATCCTGTAGCTTTCGTGATCGAAACAGCCTTTCCGGTCTTAAGGTCGAAGGTGTATCCTGTAAGGAAAGTATTGGTAACACCACCGTACCAGGATTCCTTTGAGATCGAAACACTCAGGTACTTTTCGTCATTGTATTCTATCCATGAATCTGTTTTATCGCAAAATTCAGGTCTTTCTCCGAAAAGATCGCTTTCCTCGTCCGCTACGCCTTCGGCGATCTCAAAAAGATGATCGGCATCCACATAAAACAGCGATTTAAGCTGTTTGTTGATCTTCTTTCCGGCCTTTCCGTAACCGGAGACCGAAGGCACCATATAATAGCATTTTACATCTACGGTCCGCTTTTTTCCCGTTATTGTCGTGCTGAAATCTTCAACCGTATAAGTGTAGGTGTGGGAGTTGTATTTTTGGGGGTCTGCGGTGCCGGTTTGTGCGGCCTGCGCCTTTGATATATTCATTCCCGAAAAACTGATGATGAGTGCCAGAGCTGCCAAAACAGCGATCTTAAAAGTTTTTTTCATAACGTTCTGTCCTTCCTGTCATAAATTTTCGTGTGAAGATATTGTTCACACGGATATCAGGTCCGGAAACAAATCATTTCCGAACCCGGATATTATTATAATATTTATGAATATCCGTGTAAATATGTATCATCGGGAAACGGTGACCGAACCGGCTACCGAATCGGTTCTTCCTTCATGCACCCGGCGAAACAAAATTTTTATAATTTTTTTATTGACAATATTATATTGTACGCAATATAATATTACAAAATTAAAGCGGATCCGGAATGTTCGCGTTTTTTAACAAAAATGCCGATCCATTCCCTGTTGACGCTTACACAAATACATAAGGAGGACAGACCATGAATTATGCAGTAAGATATTACACAAAAACAGGAAACACCAGAAAACTTGCCGAAGCGATCGCAAACGAACTCGGTGTTAAGGCTCTGCCTATCAGCGAGCCGGTGAACGAAAAAGTGGATTATCTGTTTCTCGGCAATTCCTATTATGCTTTCAGCATTGATCCCGAAGTCAGAAGCTTTGTAGCTTCCCTTGATAAAAATCTGATCGGTAAGATAGTAAATTTCGGATCCGCGGCAATGCTCAATTCAACATATAAAAAAGTCAGGGCCGAGGCCGATAAAGCCGGGATCGCAATGGATACAAAGGAATTTCACTGCAAGGGCGAATTCAAGGGCATTCACAAAGGCAGACCCAATGAGGATGATATAAAGGCTGCCGCTGCATTTGCCAGACAGTACAAAGCGTGAGGTTAAGCAACGATATGACCGATACGCGTAATTCCGGACGCATCAAACGGAGGTCTCTGCGTGTGCTGATTATTGTATTGACATCGATTGCCGCTTTCTTTCTGTTCGCATTTATATTTGTCATGCTCCATCCCGGATTCGGAGGGAACGTAACCCGTGACGATAAAAAGGCATACAGTCTGAGAGCGGATGAAACATATTTCAAAGACAATGATTTTACAAACGGAGACACCTTCAGTGTAATGGCGCTCGGAAAAGGAAAGAACAATTTCTACTCCGATAAAAAAACAAAACCCGTGGATGATCTCCCGGCTGTGGCACCTGATTTTATTTCCGATCCCGGGATCACAGATTTTTCGTATACATGGTTCGGACATTCCTCATTTCTGATCCAGATGCACGGGCTGAACATTCTTGTGGATCCGGTATTTTCGGACTTTTCCTCGCCGGTTTCCGCAATCGGGGTTAAACGCTTCGCAAAATGCCCGGTTTCCGCCGAGGAGCTTCCGCATATCGATGTGGTCTTCTTTTCACATGATCATTACGACCATCTGGATATGGATACCGTAAAAAAGATCGACAGCAAGGTTGATTATTATTATGTTCCTCTCGGGATCGAAAAGCACCTGCTCCGCTGGGGCGTGGATCCTGCAAAGATCCGGAATATGGCCTGGTGGGAGGAATACGAATATAACGGACTGACCATAGCCTGTACTCCGACACAGCATTTTTCCGGAAGAAAGGTCATCGATTCAAATAATACTCTCTGGGCATCGATCGTCCTTAGGGATGAATACCGGCAGATTTATTACAGCGGGGACGGCGGCATGAACGACCGTTTCGAAAAGATACATGAGGTTTACGGTGATTTTGATCTGGCGATCCTGGAATGCGGGCAATACAGTCCTAACTGGCCCGGCGTCCATATGTTTCCCGAGGAGTCGGTGCGCGCCGGCGACCAGCTGCACGCCGATTACGTAACTCCGGTACACTGGGGCGCGTTTATCCTGTCGGATCATGCCTGGGATGACAGCGCTGAACGCTTTACGCGGGAATATGAGTCCTTACATCCGGATTCCCTGCATCTTCTTACTCCCGAGCCCGGCCGGACCCTTTACGGAAGCGACCCGGACAGCGATCTTCTGCTGGACGGAGATTCACTTGAACACTCCAAAGAGCGCTGGTGGAGAAATTACGAGTGATTTACGATACATGATTATATACTTAAAGCTGCTGCACTGAGTGCGGCAGCTTTTTTTGGTGCTTTTTGGTGTAAATATCGCCTTGAGCCGAAATAAATCGTATATATAAAGATATATTTCATATTTAAAAAAATATTTTCTTATTTTTGCAGATTTTACTTGACAGATTTATTTTCGGGTGATACTCTATACCTACACAAAACGAACATATGATCGTATTGATGATACGGAGGGGTCTATGAAAGAGATCAGACATATTATAGCCGAGAACAGGAAGCGAAAAAAACTGACACAGCCTGTTCTTGCTTCCAGACTCGAAGAGAACGGGATCACGGTCAGCTACAAGACTATTTCCGGATGGGAAAAGGGACTTTCCGAGCCGAGCATAGGTACATTTATCGAGCTTTGCAGGATCCTTGAGATCCCTGATATTTACGAAGCCGTATATGGTCAGAACCCTTTCGATTTTACCACCGGCCTTAACAATGAAGGCAGGGATAAACTGTACGATTATGCCCAGCTCCTTATCAGCTCCCACAAGTACGATAAAAACAACGAAGAGCCTGCTGCCACCATATCCGTACCGCGCCGCCTGAAACTGTTCGACAACAGGGTATCCGCCGGTACAGGCAATTTCCTGACCGGTGATTCGTACACCTGGAAGGAAGTCGGCGACGAGGTTCCGAGGAATGCCGACTTTGGCCTTCAGATCACCGGAGACAGCATGGAGCCGCGATATAAAGACAAACAGATCGTATGGGTTCACCAGCAGAGCACCTTGAACAACGGTGAGATAGGCATATTCTGTCTGAACGGCGAGGCTTTCTGCAAGAAGCTGCAGGACGAGGGGAACGGTCCTGTTCTCATTTCCCTGAATGAAAAGTATGCTCCCAGAACAGTCAGAAAGCATGATGAATTCACGATATTCGGCAGGGTTTTGAACTGACATGATACGGTAACCGTAAGGAAGCTTAAAACCGCAGATATCAGTACCGGCAGAGGAGGTTAGATGAATATATGAGTGAATACAAGATAATTGCTGTCGATTTCGATAATACTCTGTGTTTCAGCAACTGGCCGGAGCTCGGCGAACCAAACCGGCCGCTTATAGAATATCTGCGCTGCCAGCAGCGTCTCGGCAATAAGCTTATACTCTGGACCTGCCGTGCCGGAGATGCTCTCGAAAGTGCACTGTCCTGGTGTAAGGAACAGCAGCTTGAGTTCGATGCCGTCAATGACAATCTTCCGGAAGTCATAGAGATGTACGGTAACAACTCCCGTAAGATCACATGCGACTATTATATCGATGACAGAGCTCTCCTTCCCGAAGCCGTAACGGCTTAAGCCGGATATCATGAACGAGAGATCCGGTGAATCCGGTCGTAACAGGGATCGCACCTACATCGCAATAGATATGAAAAGCTTCTATGCATCTGTAGAGTGCGTCGCAAGAGGTCTCGATCCGCTGAAAACCAATCTTCTTGTCGCAGATTCAAGCCGATCGGATCAGACAATATGTCTTGCGGTTTCTCCCTCTCTTAAGGCTATCGGCGTGCCGAGCCGTCCGAGACTTTTTGAAGCAAAACAGGCTATCAGGAAATATGAACAGTTACATCATACATATGTCCGCTATATTACCGCTGTTCCACGCATGGCAGAATACGAAAAAGTCTCTGCCGACATTTATGAAACCTACCTGAAATATGTATCTTCAGAGGATGTTCATATATACAGTATCGACGAATGTTTTATCGATTGTACTCCATATCTTCATCTTTATATCGACGCTGCCGAAAAAGCAGGCAAGCCTCCGGTATATGTCATGGCGCTTACCATGATCCGTGACGTACTTAAGACCACCGGCATCACTGCTACGGTAGGTATAGGAACCAACCTGTATCTTGCCAAGGTCGCAATGGATATCGTCGCCAAGAAGGCTCCGGCCGATAAAGACGGAGTCCGTATCGCTGCACTTACCGAAGATTCCTACCGATTCCTTTTATGGGAACACAGACCGATCACCGACTTTTGGCAGATTGGCTCCGGTAAAGCAGGAAGACTCGCTGCAAACCACATTTTTACGATGGGAGACATCGCAGAACGAAGCCTATGGGATGAAGAGTGGTTTTACAGGACTTTTGGCATAGATGCGGAGATCCTGATCGATCATGCATGGGGAGTTGAACCTGTAACCATGTACGATATCAAGCATTATAAAAGTGACAATCATTCTCTCTCCAACGGCCAGGTACTGCCCCGCCCCTACCGGTATGAAGAAGCCTGCACCGTACTTGAGGAGATGATCGATGTTCTGTGCTGTGACATGTATAAAAAGAATCTCATATCATCGAGATTCACCTGGTGGATCAGTTATGATTACAAGAGTCTTGAATATTTTCCCGAATATAACGGAAGACTCTCCATCGACTGGTACGGAAGACTTCATCCCGCACATTCGAACGGAACAGTAAGACTCTCCGCTCCCACCAATATTTCCAATCTGGTCACAGAACCGGTCATGCGGGATGTTATAAAAAAAAGCGATCACCGTATCCTTTTTCGAAGGCTCGGGGTCTGTGCCTGTGATGTCCGGTCTGATGAAGGAATGTATCAGATGGATCTGTTTACAGACTACGATGCCCTGGATAAGGAAAAAAAACTGCATGCAGCCCTTCTTGAAGTAAGAACAAAATACGGAGCGAATGCGCTTTTAAAAGGTCTGAACTTTATGGAGGGTGCCACAACGATCGAAAGGAACAGACAAATCGGTGGGCATCGGGCGTGATCACTTTTCCCTGCTTATTTCGTTTACGATATGGAGAATTAACATGGATGATGAAAATGAAGCCTCTCCGATCCCTTCTTCTTTCAGATATCGGAATGTTTATGAAAAAGGAAAACCTGTGCATGACAAGTTTGACAGCTTTTACGTCAAACATCCGCCGATGGAGCTTTCCAGACGAGCCAAGATATTCAGTCCGTTTGACGCACTCAAAGGCTTCAATGACGCGATCTTTGATGCAGAGTTAAGACACAGCTCAATGAACGAACCGGCGCCTTCCGGTAGTTTCGAAGATGATGACAGTTTATTTATGAATGATGACCCGTAGAAGGAGAAACCATGTGTTGCAGATATTGTCTTGAAAAAGATCTTCCCGAACTGAAAGGGATCGTTGACGCAGCTTCACGCTCCGCGCTTGTTTCAAAATTTATTGATACTCATGGCAGACCGTTTATAACACATGGAGAAGTCAGGCCTTCTGATATAGTTCCGGTCATCGCGCCCAATTCAAAAGGCGTTAGAAGTGTATTTCCAATGCAATGGGGCTTTACCGGTAAGGATAACAAACGCAGTCTTTTTAACGCAAGAGTTGAAACAGCCGGGATCAAACCTTCTTTCAAAGATGCCTGGCTGTCCCACCGCTGTATCATTCCGGCGTCCTATTATTTTGAATGGGAACATTTTAAAAGTGCTGACGGTAAAGTTAAAACCGGAAGTAAGTATATGATCCAGCCGGCCGGTTGCACTGTTACCTGGTTGTGCGGTTTATACCGCATTGAAGAAGGCTATCCTGTATTTGTGATTCTTACAAAAGAACCGACTGTCCAGCTTGGGCGGATCCATGACCGAATGCCTCTTATGCTTCCCGAGGATAAGATCGATGAATGGATCAATCCCTCAACTAACCCCGAAACTCTGGTTTATTCCGCTTTATCGGATATGGTCATGGAAAAGGCCGAAGGATGAGATTATCCCCCCGGCCTGTACAATTTACATTTATCCTTCAACTTTAATGATCTTTCCCTGCAGCCAGACATTACCGCGGAATCTTCTTCCCACTTCCGGCTCCCCGATAAGATCTTCACTGTTGATACATACATCTATCCTTATTTCATTACATTCAACCTGCATAACCCACATTTTCTCACCTGTCTGCATGTTGATCTCTGTATTGACCGACAGGATGTTGCCCATTATATTATACATTTCGGATTCCGATCCGGATGGAGTTATACTCGTATCCACGATAGAAAGAAGATCCTCTTTTTTGATCCTGACCGAAGCCTTAGCATAATCATCAATATCGTTGATCGTAAGATTTTCTATCGCTTCGATATTTCCTTTTTTGGCCTCTGCGATCAGCTTGTTTTTCCTGGTTGCATCCTTTTCACGTTTTACCTGTTCTTCGGCATAATTCAGTGTAGGAAGGATAACCTTTCCGGACTCCGCCAAAGCTCCAAATCTGACAGACTGGTCCCGGATCACTTTTGCATCGCCATACGTATTGTAAAAATCAGCCACATTCTGCAGGTAAAAAATAAGACATATTCCGAGTCTGTAATCATCGCACATTCCGGTATATCCGTCGGTGTCGATCTTTTTGTTGATATATATCTCTTCTTCACTGTTATCGATCAAGGGCTTTATATACGGAAAATAATGACTGAAATGAAATTTGCCTTCGGCATCAAGTTCACCTATCGCCTTGATGCCACATGAAGAGGATGTTATCAGTGAATATTCCACATATGAAATCCCATTGCTGCCGGTATATTTTGATGAATCCAATGCGCCTGAAATAACCGTAACGATCATATCTTCGACATCTTTTTGTTTTTTTAAATTTCCGAAACCTATTGCTTTTAAAAATGTATTCATAAATTTTCTTTTACTGCCCGCTTTCAATCATCAAGTGCACTTTTTCTGTTTTTAGTCTGTGCAAGTGCTTTCTTTTCTTCTTCGCTCAGAAGAACGTACGGTTCTCCCTTGATTATTTCTTTTATATAAATATAACAGCCTTCATTGGTGCTATGTACGGATGTTATGATAAATCCGTCATTATTGTCAGTCAGCATACAAAGCGAAAAACTGAGCTTACCTCCCATTTCCTTAAATGCATCATATTTCACTATGCCGAATTTCTGGAAGGTATATTTCATGCTTTTTGCAATCTCTTCGATATTGATCGAATTAAATTCATTCTGTTCTTTTATCTTATCGATCTCGCTGAACTTATCCATGATCGCCGTTTCAAGATCTTTACCGTCTTTTCCCTGCATAAAGGAATCATATGTCTCTTTATATTTATTAAACTTATTGATCATTATGATATAAAGAACTATCATTACCAGAACAGCAACAAAAAGACCTATGATTATATATCCGGGATCAATTCCTATGCTTTCAAAAATTTTCATCAGTTTATCCTCCACTGTTGTATGTTTTACCCGTACTATTCACACCCCGCCATTTCATCATTCAGTAATCTCATCATTTAGTAATCTCATCACTCAGTAATCACATCATTCAGTAATTTCATCACTCTGTAATTTCATCACTCTGTAATTTCATCACTCTGTAATCACATCATTCAGTAATTTCATCATTCAATAATTTTATCACTCTGTAATAGCGCGCTTCGTTGCTCTTACAAAAATCATGTGCTTCACAGGCTGCTTGCTCACATGTCGGGAGACTGTCCTAAAATCAGCAACTCAGTTTCACCGGAGGCTGTTTTCGTTAAAATACCTCAAAAAAAGAGTAGCGTTCATTTTTTTGAAGTAATTTCACGAATCCCGGCTGTAACAAGCCCTGTGAGCCGGGGTTGGAAAGGTTTTCGAACAGTCCGTTGTGGTATGATTACTACTTCGCTGTTCTCACTGCGCTTAGATAATCCCATGAAAGCAAGCTTTCTGAATTTCCGTGCTTGTAAGGCTGTGAATAGTAGCTTTTATTCAACAGATTGTTTATTGTAAATTAGACCATACAAATACGTCACATTGAATTTATTTATTCGTCCCTTTGGTAAAAATCGCGTATACTCTTTCGAATTCTTCCACTGAGTTATATGGGATGATGATCTTTCCTTTATTCTCTCCGCTAACTTTTACTTCTACTTTAGAACCTGTTAAAGCTATTAGTTTCTTTTCAAACTCCTTATAATCAGCCAGGTTCTTTTCATCCTTTACATTCTTACGTTTTTTACCGTTCTTTTCGTTTTCAAGATCTCTTATCAGTTTTTCAACTTCTCTTACTGACAGTTTTTCTTCTGCAACTTTTTCAGCTAATGCGAACTGACGTTCGTTATCTTCGACAGCAAGCAACGCTCTTGCATGTCCACCTGTTAATCGGCCGTCTATAAGCATATTCTGTACACGTTCATCAAGCTTAAGAAGTCTCAGTGAATTTGTTATGGTTACTCTCTTTTTAGATACTCTTTCTGCTACTTCTTCCTGTCTGAGTCCATGTTCATCGATCAGACTTTTATAAGCTTTTGCTTCTTCTATGGGATTTAAGTCTTCTCTTTGAATATTTTCTATGAGAGCTACTTCCATAATCTCCCTGTCAGTATATTCACCGATGACTACCGGAATTTCTTTCAGGTTTGCTTTTCTGGCGGCTCTCCATCTTCTTTCTCCCGCAATGATCTGATATCTGTTTCCGCTTTTCTTAACCACCAGCGGCTCAATAATTCCATGTTCTTTGATCGACTCAGCCAGTTCCTCAAGTTTTTCTTCATCAAAATGTGTTCTGGGCTGCTTTCTGTTTGGATCGATCTGATTTATATTGATCATAATACGACCGGTAGCGTCTTTATCATTGTTTTGTTTCTCAATTTCAATATCTACTTTGTTATCTTCAAATAAACTGTTAAGTCCTCTTCCCAGTCCACCGGACTTCTTTTTTTCCGGCTTTTTTACCTCTGATTTTTGGACCTTTTTTTCTGACTTTTTTTCTGCCATTTTTTACCTCCATATTTAAGAGCTGGATCAGCAAATCTTATTATATGTGATCGACTGATAGTTGCATCGGTTACACTCTCGACTCTGATGCGTGTTGTTAGGAAGTACATTGTACTTTCATGCTTTCCGGCTTTCTGTTTAAGAATATTTATTTAATATATAAAATCAATTATTTTCTTTACTCTTATTTCTTTCTTTTGATTTCTCTATCAGGGTATTTTTTCTTGCTGCTCTTTTTCCTGATGTTCCGACACTTTTTACTCCTGTCCTTGATTTACCTGCAGGCCTGGATGAAGTGCTTTTTTGAACGTCTTTCTTTTTGCTTACAATCTTATCGTTTTTAAGTATTTCCAGAGCCAGCTCATTGTACGCCACTGCTCCGCTGGATTTTGCATCATAAATACAGATAGGCTTTCCGTAACTGGGTGCTTCCGCCAGTTTTACATTTCGAGGGATAATTGCATTAAATATATTTTCATTAATACCCTCTTTTACATTTGATACCACGTCTTGGGAAAGGTTTGTACGTGAATCATACATTGTAAATAATATACCTTCTACTTTTAACGTGGAATTTAATCTGAGCCTTGTAAGATTGATCGTCTGCATCAGCTGTGTCAATCCTTCAAGTGCGTAAAATTCACATTGGATCGGTACTATTACCGAATCAGCGGCTGTTAGTGCATTGATTGTCAGCACAGTAAGTGAAGGAGGACAATCTATCAGTATATAGTCATATTGATCTTTAATTCCCTGTAATTTATTTCTAAGTATAAAGTTTCTTCCATCAATATTATTCAGTTCCGCTTCAGCTGCTGACAGATTTACACTTGATGGAATGACCTCCAGTTGAGGATTAAAATCATATTCCGTATATTGTATGCAGTCTTCTACACTTGCATCTGTTGTCATAAGATCATAAGAAGTATAATTCTCATCATCCTTGATTTTAGATTTTATTCCCAATCCACTTGTAGTATTACCCTGTGGATCACAATCAACTACCAGAACTTTTGTGTTCAGCTTCGCAAGAGCTGCCGATAAATTAATGGTGGTTGTAGTCTTTCCTACTCCGCCTTTCTGGTTTGCAATGGCAATAATTTTCCCCATGAGTATACTCCTTTTAATGTTTCATGTGAAACTTCTTTTATTGAAAGTCATTCTTCTTTTAAATATGTAATTAGTTGTGATCTTAATTAAATGTTTCACGTGAAACATTTCTGTATTGAAAATTGTTCTTTCTTAAAAATTTGTGGTGATCATGGTTTGATATTTCACGTAAAACATTTTTATATTAAAATGATTCTCTTTTATAAATTTATTGTGTTAATATTTTTATATTTTAAGTAGATCATTTTTAATTTGGTAATCATGCTTTCTTATAAATCTCTTGTAGACTTAACATAATGTTTCACGTGAAACACTTATGTTAAAAATTTGTTTACTAACATATAGTTCATTTTATAGACGAATCTTACAAAC
>JAILIQ010000149.1 GCA_024695205.1 Lachnospiraceae bacterium | reverse complement strand
GAGAGAAGAAATGGGAGACGAAGGGTGTTATCAACAAGGAACCCGCCAGGGCCCTCATCGCAAAATATAATTCTTCAGAAGCCTGTGACAGGGCTTTCGAAGCTCTTCGCGGCTACTGGAACGACCTGCTTTCGATCTATCATCTTGAAAGCGGCAACGACAAGCTCAACCGTATGGTCAATATCTGGCATCAGTACCAGTGTATGGTAACCTTTAACATGAGCCGTTCCGCAAGCTACTGGGAGACCGGTACCGGACGCGGCATGGGCTTCAGGGATTCCTGCCAGGATCTGCTCGGTTTCATGCATCTTGTTCCCGACCGTGCAAGGGCGCGTATCATCGATATCGCATCGATACAGTTTGAGAACGGTTCGACCTATCATCAGTACCAGCCTCTGACCAAGAGAGGCAACGCCGATATCGGCGGCGGTTTCAATGATGATCCGCTGTGGCTTGTTGCCTGCACCTGCGCATATGTACGCGAGACCGGTGATTTTACGATCCTCGATCACCCCACCCCGTTCAACAATGTGGAAGGCAGCGAGAAGCCTCTGCTTGAGCATCTGCGCCGCAGCATCAACTTTACCGTGACCAATAAGGGGCCTCACGGACTTCCCCTTATCGGAAGTGCAGACTGGAACGACTGTCTGAACCTCAACTGCTTCTCCGAAGAACCCGGCGAAAGCTTCCAGACCTTCGGACCGAGCGAAGGACCTGTTGCGGAATCCGTTTTCATTGCAGGTATGTTCGTAAAATACGGTCGTGAATACGCAGATCTGGTTGAGCACATCGGTCTTAAAGACGAAGCGGCAACCGTCAGAAATGAAGTCGACAAGATCAAATCAGCTACCGAAGAGTTCGGTTGGGACGGCGAATGGTTCTTAAGAGCCTACGACGCTCACGGCAACAAAGTCGGTTCCGATGAATGTGAAGAAGGCAAGATCTTCATCGAGCCCCAGGGCTTCTGTACAATGGCCGGCATCGGCCGGGAGAAGGGCTACGGACGCAAGGCTCTTGATTCTGTCAAGGCCCGCCTTGTCAACGATTACGGTGTTGAGATCCTTGCTCCCTGCTACACCACTTATCATGTCGAGCTCGGCGAGATCAGCTCTTACCCGCCCGGATACAAAGAGAACGGTGCTATTTTCACCCATAACAATCCCTGGGTTTCTGTCGCAGCCACCGTTATCGGTGACGGCGAGATGGCCTTTGATATCTACAGAAGAAGCTGTCCTGCTTTCCTTGAGGATGTCAGTGAGATCCATCGTACCGAGCCCTATGTATACAGCCAGATGATCGCCGGACGCGAAGCTCCCAGATACGGTGAAGCCAAGAACAGTTTCCTGACCGGTACCGCCGCATGGGCATTCGTTGACATCTCGCAGGCGATCCTCGGCATCACTCCTACCCTTGACGGACTCAGTGTTAATCCCTGCCTCCCGAAAGACCTGACCGATTACACCGTTTCACGCCGTTACCGCGGCTGTGAATACACCATCCACGTTCAGCAGAATGCCGGCAGGAAGGGCCTCTTCGTTGAGGGCAATGCCGTTGAAGGCAATCTGATCCCTGCACCCGCAGCGGGTACGACTTCCGTTCAGGTGGAGTATTTTATTTGAAATTTCTGGGTTATGAATAATACGGATACGCCGTGAAGCTGCGTTTTCAAACCGCTTCCGCGCAAATGGTTTGTAAAACGCAGCCTCACGGCGTATCCTCATTTCCGGAAAGGATTTTTATGTGCATCTGATCCTTACTAATTCAATACCCCAAATACTCAACCTGTATACAGGGAGCCTGCTGACTCTTCTCGGCAAAAATACTCTGTAATATTCTTTCTGCAATCAGTGGTCCTGATACTTCCGCAAAAAATACGGGAGCCCCGACTCTGATACCTCGCAGGAAAAACACCTAAGAATTCTTTCTGAAACAGTTAACTCTGACTCTTCCCGGCAAAAATACTCTGTAGTATTCTATATGCAAACAGCGGCTCTTACACTTAAAAAAAACCTGCAATTTACTGTGCTTCGACGGCCGAATCCACGATCAGATCGCTGGCCTTGTTGAGTTTTACCTGCTCGGTGATCATTGTCTTACCGTCAATTCCGGAATTGTCCGTGATCATTTTGTACAGTTCTTCAACCGAGCCCACACCATATTCGGACATAAGGCTCTGTGCATACTCTGTAACCTCGGCGTCGGTAGCTGTGATCTTCTCAGCCTCAACAATTGCCGAGAGCATGAAGTTGTACTTGGTATTGGAGGTTGCCTGGTTCTCCATCGTCTGCTCAAACTGTTCGTCTGTCATTCCGTACATTGCGGCGAACAGAGTCTTGGCATCCGTATTATAATAGCCCTGTGCCATCGCATCGTAATTGGCAATGAGATTAGCCTTGGCCTTGGTGATCTCTTCTTTCAGATCTCTGTTGAAGGTCGAATTATCTACGGCTGCGCCGATGACGTCGTTGAACTTTCTTGATTCGGCATTCTCCTCGGCTTCCTTTTCAAGCTCGCTTCTTACGGCTGCGCGATAAGCCTCAAGAGAATCATATTTCATCGTATTTTTGATGAAATCATCATTCAGGATAGGTACAACATTTTCGGAAATGCTGTTCACCGTGATATCAAATGTAGCTGCTTTTCCTGCCTTCTCGGGATCGTTTGTATAAGTTTCGGGGAAGGTGACGTCAATTGTCTTTTTCTCACCCTTGCTCATGCCGATGATGCCCTCTTCAAAGCCGGGGATCATAACACCAGAGCCGATCTGAAGATTGGGAGCATTGCCCGATCCTCTGTCAAATTCAACTCCGTCGATCTTGCCGACATAATCAATATCTACGATATCTCCTTCCTTAACCGGTCTGTCGGTAACCTCTACCTTCTCGGCATGGCTGTTAAGATCGGCCTCTATATCATCATCGATATCCGCTTCGGTAACTTCTGTGGAAAGCTTTGTATATGACAATCCCTTATACTGTCCGAGAGTAACATCCCCGCTCTTATATCCGGTAACCGGATTTTCCTTCTTGCTGCAGCCGGCAAGTGCCAGACACATACTGAGCACGATAGCCGCCATTACGATCTTTTTCATAAATAACTCCTTTCAAACCTCTTAAAAAACTTAAGAACAAAACTCAACCTAAATTTATAGCACAACTTGATATAAAAGTAAAGTTCAAAATCCCGTTCTAAATTAAAACTTGTAAAATGCGGATTTTTAATATAAAATGTATAATGTATATATGTATGCATAAATATGATTTATCGCAAATAATAACCGGCACAACGACTGTCAGAAAACCTTACCGAAGACAGCCTCCTGCGTGGCTGATTTTCGGACAGTCTCCCGTTGAGCTTTTGACAGGGTATATATAAGGAGTAACTCATGAACACTTTTCTGGTGGGAAACGGCATTTTTTCCGATAACTTCAACTGTAACAATACAGATGAAGAACTGCTGAATTACCTGGGTATCTACAATAAATCGATACTCACGGACCGTATTTACGAAAATGACCGTGAAGTATTTTTTAAGACAGTCCAGAATGTAAAAAGCGGCAAAACTCCGGTCGCTTCTGTCAGAGTGCGCTTTCATACGGCGACAGGTGAGAAACGCAACTGCCGTGTCCGGATCCAGACGATAGAAAAGACCCTGTTCCTGATCGAAATAGTTGATATAGAAAATGCCTGCGACAGTGTTCATAATATCGTCAGCCAGCAGAAAAAGAATCAGTGGATGCTTGCACAGCAGGGTATGATCCTGTTTGAATACAGCTTTACGACCAATGAGATCGAGATCTACAAATATTCCGACAACGGAAGACTTATCCTCTCAACTTCTTCTGTATTTTCACGCCTTTCGAAGCTGATCGCCGATGATATTGCCAATAACGAGATGAATTTCTCATATCGCAGGGTCTTTACCATTGAAGACCACAATTATCAGGTCATCGGCAATGTTCAGTTCCAGCAGAATGAGAAGATATCCCTCTACGGCTTTATCCATGAAGATGCTGAAGACAGTTCGCTTATCAGCTGGGGTGATACGCATGATGCGATGACCGGCCTGTACAATAAGCCGTTTGCGCTCACGGAAGCCAAGAAAATGGTTGAAAATGAAAGCTCGGTCAATCTTGCGTTTGTAATGATCGACGTCGATGATTTTAAGACAATTAACGATACCTTCGGCCATCTGTTCGGAGACAAGGTCATCCAGACCATAGCACAGATACTGCATGAAGCCGCCGACGGGCGCGGTTTCGCCTCCAGATTCGGCGGAGATGAATTCTTTCTGTGCCTGACAGACCTGCAGACAGAAGAAGAGCTGCGCGGAGTTATGCAGAGCATCGCATTCAAATACCGCAATGCTTTTCCCGACAAGGACCACAAATTCACCCTTTCGATCGGTATTGCGGAATATC
This sequence comes from Lachnospiraceae bacterium, assembly GCA_024695205.1. Lineage (GTDB taxonomy): Bacteria > Bacillota > Clostridia > Lachnospirales > Lachnospiraceae > RUG11977. The sequence continues at coordinate 8,091 of JAILIQ010000149.1, read as the reverse complement.
CCCGCAATAGCAGGTCTTACGACATTCTGATGAAAAAGGCTGACAGAGCCTTATATATCGCCAAATTTAAGGGTAAGTCAAGATATATCATTTATAAAGAAGAGCTTCACGGAGAGATCAGTGAGGATGCTCCCGATATGGGCAAGCCCGATACTGCCGACCGCGACGCGCAGCATGTTGAAGCAAGAAAGCTTCTGTCATCCTATACTGCGCTCAGCGGCTGCACGGATGCGGAAAAGATCCGCTCCACGATCAACAGCATGCTTGTAAGCATCATGCTCAGATACAATTGTGACGCAGTTTCGGTTTATGCGGGAAAGGACTGGAAACCCATCTGGCGCAAAGGCCATTATACCACCATTCCCGAAGATGCTTCCTACATGGATATTCCGGGACTGGAAGATCTTTTCAGCGACCTTGGTACCAAGCATACCAATATTTTACACATCAAGGGAGAAAGTATTGTAGGTTATCACGATAAGCTGAAGGAATGCGGAATCATCTGCACCCGTCAGGTCGTAATAGGAGAGTTCAGCGATCATAATGCGCTGTTTAGCTATGATTCCTTCCGTGATATCGGCGGCTGGCCGAGTGAAGAAATGAATGACATGATCTTTTTTTCACACATACTGTACGATCTGATCAAAAAGGTGACGCCTGAGCTGTAATATCATTCACCCAGGACATCCTTTATCGCATTGATCAGATCCCCCGGTATAAAAGGTTTGTTGATAAAACCTGCTGCATTCAGGCTGCGCGCCTGCTCTCCGAGCGACGCATCGTTCAGGGCGGTCAGGAAGATGACTTTCCAGCCGCCGTCAGGCAGCTCATTCATCTTTTTTAATGTCTCGATACCGTCCATTTCGGGCATGCAGACATCCAGCAGGACCAGATCGGGCTTTTTCTTTTCAAGATATTTCAAAGCCTGATCGCCCGATGTTACAACATTTACCTTGTACATGTCCTTGAGCAGCTCCCTGACTATCGTGAGATTGGCAGGACTGTCGTCAACAGCGAGAATACTCTTCATACAAACCTCCGTGTATCGAGCGCGACAATTTTCTGTCACAAATGAAATATAGCGGATAAAACAGAAATTTTTCTGCTATTATCTTACCATTTTCCGAAAATTATATCAATAATCCCAGGGTAAAAATACAACGCTTTTCTTAAACCGATCTTTATAGTATAATAGTGCGGAAGACTGTTCGACAACATGATCCCCGTGCGGGGAGCACCTGTCGTCCGCTTTCCCGGACAGGAAACGGAGGTAGAACTTGAAAATAGATATACCCGATAGTGTAAAATATATTATTGCGCAGCTTGAAGATGCCGGCTATGAAGCATGGGCTGTCGGCGGCTGTGTTCGTGATTCCCTGATGGGGCGCGAGCCGAAGGACTGGGATATTACCACATCGGCACTGCCCGAACAGACCAAGGGCATTTTCAGAAGGACCATTGATACAGGCATAGCGCACGGCACGGTTACCGTAATGCTTGACGGTATCGGTTACGAAACGACAACTTACCGTATCGACGGTAAATATTCCGATTCCCGCCATCCCGACAGCATTGAGTTCACCAGATCGCTGAACGAAGACTTAAAAAGGCGCGATTTTACGATCAACGCGATGGCTTATTCCGACACAAAAGGCCTTGTCGACCTGTTCGGAGGTGCTTCCGATCTTAAAAACCGTATCATCAGATGTGTCGGCGACCCTTCCGAAAGATTTGCCGAAGATGCGCTCAGGATACTGCGCGCCATAAGATTCAGCGCACAGCTGGGATTCGAAGTCGATCCCCATACAATGAAGGCTGCGGCCAGGCTCAGGAACAAGCTGAAAAAAATAAGCGCCGAAAGGATCCATTCAGAGCTCGACAAGACCCTTATGTCGCCTCATCCGGATAAATTCAGGCTTATACACTCTTCAGGCATAGACGGCGTTATCCTGCCCGAACTGGCCGACAGGATCCAAAAGGATCCGTCACTGCTAAAAAAGCTGTGCGATACGCTTCTTTCAGCACCTCAGAACGGGCATATACGCTGGGCAGCTCTCATTTCGATCTCAGGCGGCAGCATTGACATTTTAAAACGTCTGAAATTCGACAATAACTCGCTGCACATCATTTCCGAGCTGCTGAGGCTTGAAAAAACGCCCCTGACCGGACTTTCGGACGCAGAGATGCGTCATGTGATGAACAACGCGGGCGCTGCCGGAATGCCCCTGCTGTTTGACTACAGACAGACAATGTATCCCGACACCGACCTTACGGCAAGCAAGGAGCAATACGGCGCTATCCTCAAGCGGGGTGAGTGCACGTGTATCAAGGATCTTGCCGTTAACGGACGTGATCTTCTGGGCGTGGGCGTGCCTTCCGGCGCAGATGTCGGCAATATGCTCAGGTTGCTGCTCAAAGCCGTACTTGATGATCCTTCGCTGAACAAAAAAGAACTTCTGCTTGAAAAAGCCGTGCAGATAAGAGGTTGATCACAGATGAATAACAGTAACTACCGTTTACCGATCATTGTTGCTGTTGCCGGTATTTTCATAATAATCGTGCTTTCGGTGATATATGTACTGACCGACGGCGGTAAACCGGCAAATGATCCGGGTAACAAAAGCATTTCGCAGACTCCCGCCCCGGCCGGGCAGGATCCGGCCTACACCGATCCGGACCCCGCACTGATAGCCGGCAACGAAGATCTGCACCATATGAATGCCATAATCAAGGGCGTTGATCCCGACAATACCCTGATCATCGCGCAGGAACGGGAAACAACCGCGGAATATGAATTTACCTACGACGGAGCAACCGATATCCGCACCGCGTACAACAGGCAGATCACGGCAACATTGCTCAAACCCGGCGATTTCGTGTCGCTTGACTATAACGACGAGAACCATCTCAGGCGTCTGACCGGATCAAAGGATGTCGAAATATATAAAAATGTCCTGCAACGCACGCAGGACGACGTATTACGCAAAATAACCGTCGGCGACAGGCTGTACAGGTATGAGGACGATCTGCTCGTAATGAATGACGGGTATTTTGTCGGACTTGACACAGTGCTTGATATGGATGTGATCTCCCTGTACAGTGTCGGTAATCACCTGTGTCTGATAAATGTCGAACACGGACACGGTTATTTTAAAATGGTCAACCATTCCTATTTTAACGGCGGCACCTTAAGAGTCGGGAAAAATATGTCAATGGAGATAACCGATGATCTGTATCTGACACTCGAAGAAGGCGAATACGATATCGTAGTGGAGCACGAGGATTTTTACGGCGAAGCAACAATCATGATCGACCGCGATATGACCACCGTGCTCGATATGTCAGCCTATACGCCGCAGTCCGCGCTTAAGGGCTACTGTATGTTCGAGATCACGCCTGAAAGTGCGCTCTTATATGTCGACGGTGTACTCACTCCTTACGGCAATGCGGTTGAACTTACGCAGGGCGAGCACTGGATACAGGTTGCGGCAGGCGGATATACGCCCTATACAGGCTTTATAGAGATCGGTGACAGCATTCTCGATCTGAATATCATGCTGCTGCCCGCTCCTTCAAAAACTCCGGACATTCTGTACGAAGATACTTCCAATGCAAATGACAGCTCCGCTCCTGTTCCGGCGGATACGGTAACTCCCGGACCCGGATCGCCGCAGAGCGGTGATATCGTTGATTCCACAAGCGATACCGGCGAAGGTCCCGGCGGAGCAGCAGACGGTAACGGAACAGGCGATACGACGGAAGGTAATGGCACCGGTGAGCCTGCAGACAGTAACGGGACGAACGAAGCTGCGGAGGGCGATGATTCCACAAAACCCTCAGATGTTAATGGGACAGGCGGAACAACGGAAAGTAATGACACCGGTGAGCCTGCAGACGGTAGCGGAACGAATGAAGTTGCAGAAGGTACAAACAATCCCGGAACCGGCAATGCCGTCATGACGATCAAGTCCTCCGAAGGTGCCGCAGTCTTCATTGACGACAAATATAAGGGAACGATCGAAGGCGGCTCCTTAAGCCTTCCCAAAACGCCCGGAACACACAGTGTACGCCTTACCAAGGAAGGTTATATCACCAGGCGTTATACGATCTCTGTGGAAGATGACGGTGAGGATGCCGAATATGCCTTCCCCGAGATGGTTGCGGAGTGAACGATAACCGCAAGAGGCAGACTGTCCGAAGACAGCCTCTTGTGTGACTGGTTTTCGGACAGTCTGAGGATGCGCCCTAAACAGGCTTTGGCAAATTATATATGTTTAATTTGCCAAGATCACCATATATTATTGTTATCCGCAGTATTATAATCTTTTACAACAGATAAGAAAGTGATCTTTTCTGTTCACATAATCAAAATCCAAGGAGGAGCTTATGAGATACGGAACAGGCAGCCGCACACTTATCAGGGCTGCAGTAATAATCATAATCATCGCCGTACTGTTCTTCAATGCCTACTACACCATCACCGAACAGGAAGCGGCAGTCGTTACAACCTTCGGCAAGGCGAAAGCCACGACCGAATCGGGTCTTCATATGAAGATACCTTTTATACAGCATGTTGACAAGGTCGACACGACCATCAAGGGTTTCCCGATCGGCTATGTCATGGAAACCAACGCGACCGTTGAGGACGAATCACTGATGATCACTTCGGATTTCAACTTCGTAAATGTAGATTTCTACGTTGAATACAAGGTGACCGACCCGATCAAAACCCTCTACGCGTCACAGAACCCTGTTGAGATCCTGAAAAACATCGCGCAGTCGAGTATTAGATCCGAGATCGGAGCATTTTCGGTCGACAGCGTTATCACCACGGGCAAGAACGAGATTCAGTCGAACATCCGTGAAAAGATCAACACACGTCTTGAACAGCAGGACATCGGTATCCAGCTCATCAATATCACGATCCAGGACGCCGAGCCTCCGACAAACGATGTCAAGGAAGCGTTCATGAACGTTGAATCAGCCAAGCAGGGCGCCGAGACAGCAGTCAACAACGCCAATAAGTACCGCAGCGAGCAGGTGCCCGCAGCCGAAGCGCGTATCGACCAGATCTTAAAGGAAGCCAACGCGGCCAAGGAAGCACGTATCAACGAGGCTGAAGGTCAGGTGGCACGTTTCAATTCATTATTTGAAGAATATAAGAAATACCCTCTGATCACCAAACAGCGTATGTTCTATGAGGCTATGGAGGAGATCCTGCCTGATCTTAAGGTGATCATCGACAATTCCGAGACCGGCACACAGAAGATCCTGCCTCTCGAAAGCCTTATAGATGTCATAAATTCAGAGGACGGAGGTGAAAACTGATGGCAGAATTCAATTTCGACTTTAAAAAGAATTTCGGTCCGAAAGACGGGAAATTTACGGATGCGCAGAGCAACGGGACCGGCAGCGGCGATATCCCCCGCTATACTTCGACTCCCAAAAAGAAGCTTCCTCTGATCATCACGGCAGTAGTGCTCATTGCAGCGATCATAGTCCTTAGCCAGGCACTTGTCATCACGAGAGAGAACGAATATACACTTATCAAGGAATTCGGTAAGGTAGAGCGCATTGTGAGCGAAGCGGGTCTTTCATTTAAGACACCCTTCATCCAGACAAGCGATACGCTTCCCAAGACCCTGCTCCTTTATGATCTTTCAAAATCAGATGTCATCACGGAAGATAAAAAGACCATGGTTGTTGACAGCTACGTACTCTGGGAGATCAACGATCCGCTGAAGTTCACCCAGACCCTTACGCTGATCCCCAATGCCGAAGGACGTATCAATACCATCGTTTATAACTCCATGAAGAATGTAATAAGCAGCATGGCCCAGTCCGATGTCATCAGCTCACGTGACGGTGCCTTAAGCGAACTGATCATGGCAAATATCGGTTCCACAATGGACCAGTACGGCATCCGTTTCAGAGCTATCGAGACAAAGCGTCTTGACCTCCCGAGCGATAACAAAGCCGCCGTTTATGAGCGTATGATCTCGGAGCGTAACAATATCGCCGCTTCCTACACCGCTTCCGGTGAGTCGGACGCCAAGATGATCCGCACTAAGACCGACAACGAGATCGCGATCAGCATTTCCGAAGCCAAAGCCGAAGCAGAAAAGACCATTGCCGAAGGCGAAGCCGAGTACATGAGAATCCTGTCGCAGGCATACAATTCCACGGAAAGAGCCGATTTCTACACCTTCGTAAGAGCGCTCGATGCCGCCAAGCTTTCGATGAAGGGCAACAAGACCCTGATCCTGAGCTCGGATTCTCCGCTGGCACAGATATTCAATTCGATCGACTGACAGACATATTTTCACATCTTTTATGAATATTTTGGAACCTCCTTAGAGTTGTCCTCGTCCAATGTATGAAAAGGCACAAGGATCATCTGTAAGGAGGTTTTATTATGATCAAAAATACATTATTGAGAATATGTCTGGCATTAATACTCATCCCGGTCCTTATGCTGTCGGGATGTTCAAAAAAGGAAAAGGCTCCGGATATAGCTCCTTCGGCAACCGGCGGAGTTTCCGACTCCAAGTCATCAAAGCCTGCATCCACAGCCGGTCTTGATTCATCGAATGCAGTCTCGACCGGTAAACCCGCAGATGCTGGTTCCGAAACAGCCTCGACAGGCAAAACCGCAGATGCCTCAACGACCGGTGCAGCCACCGACGGTTCCGGTACAGGAACGGCCGGTACGGCAACAGATCCCGTTTCTGGAACGACAGGGACCCCGGAAGGCACTTCCGCTCCGGTATCTGTTGAAGAAAGCACCAAATCCGAAACGGTCAAAGAATCATTACCGATCAAACCCGCAACGGAATACGGTTGGGACGATATCGCCTCAGAGGCCGAAACGGACGGCGGAAGCTATGAAACATTCGGTTTTCCCGGCTCATCCCTGTTCAGAAAATCCGGTGGCGATCTTTCGGGAGGCAGTGATTACATTTTAGGTGAATCCGTCATTTCGGATCGGATGATACCTGAAGCGGGAAGCGGTTTTGACGAAGGTGACTATCCGACAGACGATATCATAGTCCCCGAATTCCCGGAAGAACCCTATATTCAGCCTGCAGCGGGCTTACTGACCGCCGGTGAGTGGAATGACAACCATCATTTCGATTTTCTTAAAAACCTGCTTAACAACGGACAGCAGCAGGATTATTCGGGATTCTTCAAGGCATGGGGGCTGACACCCTTTGCCCGTCTTGCAGTTCATGTAAGCTCGGGAGAGACCACTGTTGTATCGGGCTCTGCCATCGGTACGGATAATGTCCGTAATGCCGACGTTACCGCTTATACCGCAGACGGTTCCGCAATATGGCAGTCTAAGACCGACAGTAAGGGCATGACCTATATTTTCTACCGTCTTACGGGCGGTGAAGCGGTTCCCGCGACCGTTAAAGTCGTATCCGGAAGCACGACCGCCGAAGTGTCCGTGACCGGCCAGGATCTGCTCGATTCTTCCGTAATGGAGATCGTTCTTGACTCATCTGCTTCACCGGCCAAGAAGCTGGATCTTATGTTTATGATAGATACCACCGGTTCGATGGGTGACGAGATCTTATACCTTCAGAAGGAGCTCGAAGATGTGATAAAGCGTGTGGAAATGCAGAATGCGAACCTGCCTGTCCGCTTAAGCTGCAATTTCTACAGAGATTTGTATGACGATTACATCGTCCGTTCCAATGACCTGACCGACAATATCAGTTCACAGCTTATGCTTCTTAATGCCGAAAGCGCCAACGGCGGCGGAGACTGGGAAGAAGCTGTTGAACTTGCTCTCGAAGATGGAGTCAACAACCATTCATGGGACAGTGACAGTGTCAAGCTGATGTTCATGGTTCTTGATGCTCCCCCTCACAACACCGACGATATCACGGCTCAGCTGGCAAAAACGATCAAAGATGCCATTGCAAAGGGTATCAGGATCATTCCTGTGGCTTCAAGCGGCATTGACAAATCAACCGAGTTCCTGCTCAGAACATTTGCGATGACCACCGGAGGAACCTACACCTTCCTGACCGATCACAGCGGCATCGGTGGTTCTCATATCGAGCCCACGATAGGAGACTATGA
>JAILIQ010000136.1 GCA_024695205.1 Lachnospiraceae bacterium | reverse complement strand
TGCTCGCCGGCAAGCGCATTAAATAACGTTGATTTGCCGACGTTAGGTCTGCCGACTATCGCTACTATCGGTTTGCTCATATGAAGCCTCTCTCTCATAAAACGGAATATAATTCTTACAGAGTACCCTGAAAAATTCCTCACCGTTAGATTTTACAATACGGAAATCCTTTTGTAAAGCATTTTGAAGATCGTCAACGGTCATGTCGTCAAGGAATACCTTTTCACCCGCACGCAGCATCGACGAGGGGATCACGACAAGATCAAAAGGCAGTTCGTTTTTTACGCGTTCACTAAAATGCTCATTAAACGACTTCAGGATCAGCTCTCTTTGCTGCAGCGTATTCAGGCCTTCGGGCATATCACAAACCTGATATCCGTCCGGCATATACTTTAAAGCGATCTGGTTTAAAATGTCCCGTCCGGTTATAAGACCCGAAACCGTTATCCTGTGTCCGAAAAAGTCATTCCTTACCGGCATCACGTCCATTTTGATCCGGCTGTACTTTTCCGTTACCTTATCTGCCATTTTTTTGATCACCGGATATGCGGCCATTCCCGTCAGCATCAGAACACTGCCTTCGTAAATGTCATATTCATTTTCACAGGCTTCATCAAATTCATCGGTAAGCGAGCGCAGCATTCCGACACCGTTTTCTATCTGCGGAAAGCCTTCATATTCCGACTGCGCGGGCAGCTCCCGCCCTGCCGTAAGATACCACTCGTCCGATGCATATACAAGATTGGTCCCGTATTTTTCCTTGTAGTATCTCTGCCACTTTTCTATCTGGTCAAGCACTGTCGCGGCATCTTCTTTTTCAAACGGTTCCAGCGGATACAATCCTTCCCTGAATCTGGTAAGTCCTACCGGAACGACCGAAAGGCTTTTGAGATTGGGCAGATATTCTTCGATGTCCTTTAAGGACCGATCGAGCTCCGCACCGTCGTTTACTCCCTTGCACAGCACGATCTGTCCGTTGATCTCAAGCCCCGCTTCACAGAATGCCCCGATCTTCTTCAGGGCATCGCCTGCGAATCTGTTGTTGAGCATCCTGCAGCGCAGTTCGGGATTCGTTGTGTGTATGGAAATATTGATCGGGGAAAGCTTGTAAAAACAAACCTTATCGATATCCTTCTGCTTCATGTTCGTAAGGGTTATGTAATTACCCTGCAGGAAGCTGAGTCTTGCGTCATCATCCTTAAAATACAGCGTATCTCGCATCCCCGGAGGCATCTGGTCTATAAAGCAGAAAATGCACTTATTGCTGCACGAACGGTAATCGTCCATCAGACCCGGACCGAACTCAAAGCCTAAGTCCTCATCGGTATCCTTCGAGACTTCACACTCATAATAATCCTTCTCTTTTGCGCTGTATATGAGCAGTGTAAGCTCTTCGTCATCACACAGATATCTGTAATCGAAAATATCCTCTATTTCCCTGTCATTGATCGAAATAAGCCTGTCACCGGGCTCTACCCCGAGCTCTTCGGCGATCGAATCGGGCATTATCCCGGTTATAACATGTCCTTTTTCTTTTTTCATAATGATCTTCCCATCATTAAATGATCGACATAAAAGCAGCCATCACACCTCTTGCGTTTCCGTCTCTCCTGTGCGAGTAAAACAGATCTTTTTCCTTAAAGGTGCAAAGTCCGCTTTTATGAATATTTATGTCTTTGATGCGGTATGCGAGCAGATCCGTTCTTATCGCTTCCCACAGATCAAGCTGGTATTTTCCTTCCCGTATACCGTTCTTTATTATAGGCGAATCATCTCTCACATCGATACGGTATTTACCGATAAAATGCTCTGCAACATCAGGACCTACTTCGTAACTGTCCATACTGATCGAAGGTCCGATGACAGCAATGATATCTTCGGGTTTAGTGCCGTAATTTTCAGACATCATCCTTAATGCGTCACAGACAATGGAATTTAATGTCCCCTTCCATCCACTGTGTACCAGACCTATCGCACGATGGGCTTTGTCGGCAAGAAATACCGGGGAACAGTCGGCACCGTAAGCGATCAGCACAGGTCCTTTTTTATCTGTTATCTGTCCGTCGACGGGTTCTTCCGGCTTTTCCCAGCCCATATCACAGATATCGGCGATCCTGATATTATTGGTATGCCACTGTGAGGGAAGGCAGATCTTTTCTACATCAAATCCCGCCGAATCGGAAAAAAGCCTGAAATTCGCAATAACATTCTCCTGCCTGTCTCCTCTTTCAAATCCAAGATTAAGCGAAGAATGACATCCGCCGCTTACCCCGCCTGTACGCGTCGAAAAACCGCAGTTGAGCCATTCTATGCCGTCAAACGGATGAAATCTTACGACAGGCACCGTTTCGCAGTTTTCAAGGTATGTTATATCATTGATATCTTTATTCATTCCAGCCTCCGTGCCGGTATACAGTCTTCCGGGTCAGGGTCGATATATCGCATTTGAATATATATCACACTTGTATAAATAAAGCAAAAATCATAAAACCGCTTCAAATGCGTTTTTGATCAGTTTTATATCATTGCCGAGGATCGAAACGACGTCAAAACGGCAGGGAACATTCTCACCCAGACCGCACATGTTCATGTAAAACATGGCGCTTTTTGAGATACGTTTTATCTTTTTCATATCCACCGCCTCTTCGGGAAAACCATCCAATCCGTCTTTTCTGTATTTGACTTCAATAAAGCACAGATATTCCCCTTCTGTTGCTATGATATCTATCTCTCCGGCCTTACAGTAAAAGTTTTTCTTAAGGATCCTGTAGCCGTTTTCTGTAAGGAAACGGACGGCCCTTAACTCATTTTCATTTCCGACCTGTCTTTTATTGATAAAGAGCTCCCTTCCGTGAACCGGCAGTTCACATCATCCTGACTTTAACCGGCAGTTCACTTCAACCCGGCCTTAACCCGGCAGTTCACTTCAACCCGCCTTAATCCGGCATTTTACTTCATCTTGGCCTTGACCGCATCGATCCTGTCTACATACATCAGGACTTCAACGACTACCTCATACAATTCCGGCGGGATATACTCGCCAAAATCCAGCTTCGAGAGCGTTTCGGCAAGCTTTGCGTCCTTATGTACCGGGACGTTTGATTCACGTGCGGCTTCGATTATCTTATCCGCAAGATGGCCTTTTCCGGTCGCAAGTATCTTCGGTGCCTCATCGCCGGGCTCGAATCCGAGCGCGACCGCGGTCTTTTGTTTTTTGTCAAATTGCTGATCTGCCATACGCGCTCCTTTCTGAACTTATGTCACAGTGGCGGGATTATATCGTTACTTTCACACATAATTGTGTATGAAACTTCTTCTGTGCAGCGGGGTCGGACCTAACTCCTTAAGTGCCTTTATATGCTCCGAGGTCCCATATCCTTTGTTTTTGGCGAAGCCGTAACCGGGATATTCCTTATCGATCTCCGTCATATATCTGTCCCTCGTTACTTTGGCTATTATGCTGGCGGCAGCGATCGAAACGCTTTTTGCGTCGCCTTTTATGATCTTAACCTGTTCTATATCTATTTTCGGTATGATGACCGCATCATTTAACAGCAGATCCGGTTTTACTTTAAGATTCTTTACCGCATCCTGCATGGCTTCAAAAGTAGCCTGAAGTATATTTATCTCGTCGATCCTGTTGTTGTCCCGGCATCCGATACCCACGGCCACGGCCTTATCCATGATCACGTCATACAGCTCTTCACGCTTTTTTTCGCTGAGTTTTTTGGAATCATTCAGATACAGGATCTCCTCATTCTTCGGAAGTATGACCGCTGCGGCATACACAGGACCGGCAAAAGGTCCCCGTCCGACTTCGTCAATGCCGGCAATAAAAGCATGAGTATCGCCGTACTGAATTTCATATTCCTTCATTGCCAGAATGCGTGCACGTTCGGCAATAAGACGTTCTTCCTTTGTCATATCCTGCTGTCTCCCGATCATTGTTCATACTTAAAAGTGTTCTGTTATTCGAGCGTCAGCCGCCCGAGTTTCCCGGTCCTGAAGTCATCAAGGATCAGTTTGGCGGCTTTTTCGGTGTCCGGCTCCGCACCCTTCTTAAGGCATGCACGTTTTAAGGCTATCATCCGTATGATCTCGTTGATATCTTCATGATCTTCAAGTCCTTCCACCTGATATCTCTCATTTAAGACTCCGGGATAGAGTTTTTTAAGTATCCCTATAAGCTCATATGCAAGCTCTTCCGGAAACAGTATCTCATCATTGATCGAACCGATAAAGGCATTTCGGTATCCCATTTTCTGATCTTCAAATTTGGGCCACAGTATACCCGGCGTATCAAGCAGTTCCACTTCCTTATTCAGTCTTATCCATTGCTTTCCCTTGGTGACTCCCGGTTTGTTGCCGGTCTTGGCGCATACTTTTCCGGCGATCGCATTGATAAATGTCGATTTACCGCTGTTTGGAACACCGGCGATCATAGCCCTTATCGGACGGTTTTTGATGCCCTTTTTCAGGTCCTTTTCGATCTTGGAGGCACAGGCTTTTTTAATCAGTTCCGTTATCCCTTTTATGCCTTCGCCGTTTTTTGAATTGACCGCGCTTACATAAAAACCTTTTTCCTCAAAATACTTTTTCCACTTTTCCGTCGCCTTCTCATCGGCAAGATCTGCTTTATTAAGTATTATAACACGGCATTTGCCCTTCGCCATCGCATCGATATCGGGATTCTTGGTACTTAAGGGAATCCTTGCGTCAATGATCTCTATTATGCAGTCTATCAGCTTAAGATCCTCCTGCATCTGGCGTTTTGCTTTCGCCATATGACCGGGATACCAGTTTATAGTGGTATTGTTTTCATTCATGAGCATCACCTCTTATTGATCCGGTATGTTCTGTTCACTGTCTTTATCTTCAGGATTGTCTTCTTTCTTGTTGAGGCTGTTTACAAATCCGAATTTGTTAAGCCTCAGCCAGGCTTTTCCTATGATCTGCTCCCCGACAACATTTCCTATATTGGCAAACCGGCTGTCTTCGGAATCATTGCGGTTATCTCCCAGGACAAAATATTCATCCTCATCGAGCTGTATACCGTCCAGGGCAAGACCTTCTATAAAAAGCTCCTCAACATTTATCGGTTCATCGAGCTTTTCACCGTTAATATAGACATATCCGTCTAAGATCCTGACATTTTCGCCGGGAAGGCCGATGACGCGCCTGATGCTGTAAAAACTGTGTTCCCTGCCACTGATCTCAAATACTATAACATCAAATCTTTCGGGGCCTTTTCTTAAATATGCCATTTTATTGATCAGTATCGTATCCTTATCGATTAATGTTTCCGCCATAGAATCCCCGACCATATTTGTCTTTTCAAGAGCAAACTTCGTGATCGCCCAGGCAAGCGCCACTGCGGCGGCTATCGCAATAATCATGACAAGCAGCTCGAGAAAGAACTTTTTGATCTTTTCATTACGTTCTGCCCGTTCAAAATCATAATCAAATTCCATTAAAACAATTCTCCGATATGAGATAAATATACATAGTACAACACTTTATTATATATTATTTGATTTTACCCTGCAAGGCTTTTCCCCATGCGTATACGTAAAACGTATTGTTAAACGTATTCGTAAATTCATACGTAAAAAGCCGCCACTTGAAGTGACGGCTTCATAAACATATTAGCGGATAACCTCTTTAACCTTAGCGGCCTTACCTGTTCTCTTACGAAGGTAGAACAGCTTGGCACGTCTTACTTTACCATGTCTGATAACCTGGATGGTATCAATAACAGGTGAATGAAGAGGCCATGTCTTCTCAACACCTACTCCGTTTGAGATCTTTCTGACTGTAAAGGTCTCTCTTGCGCCACCATTCTGTCTCTTGGTAACTACGCCTTCAAATACCTGCAGTCTTTCACGGTTTCCTTCCTTAACCTTTGAGGATACCTTAACGGTATCACCTACACTAAAGGCAGGAACCTCAGCCTTAAGCTGAGCAGCTTCAATGTTTTTGATAATGTCGTTCATCTGAACCTCCTAAAATTTAATGATGTTCATGTCATCTTATCGTTGCGAGGCGCCTGTCGCCTGCAATCACGCTATTCTCCGTTTTGGACAAACAGGTCATGTAATAACGCGTCCGGACATCAATGGAACTTCGATACAGCGGAACACCAAAATCTCACAATTTATTAGTTTAACATAAAGGTATTTAAAACGCAAGCTTTTTTTGATCAAAAGTCTAACGGATTGTTCTTTAACAGTGTGTTTAAAGTCCCCATCAGATCACTTTCCTTTATGGCATCCTTAATCTCATCCGAAAGATCCTTTATCTCATCCTCGATATCTTCCTTATCAGCCTTATCGATCCTGAATTCAGAACCTTTCATCCTGGGCATTGAAACCTTTGTGCTGATCTCAACTCCGATATCTCCAAGATCGATATTTGCACCCATTACCTCGACACCTGTAATATGAACCGCTATCTTTGAACTGCTCATCTCAAGGTTGCCTTTAACGGTTCCGAACTCTTTGAAGCTGTCGTTCCATCTGTCGTACTGCTTTACTGTAGCCGAGAATTTTCCCGAAGATTTGTCATAAGAATATTCGGCAGCCATTGAGTTGGGAATTTCGATAGTTACAGTTTCCTTGGAATCCCTTACTTTGCCGCTTATCTTCATGATCGACTTATCATCGTTCTTTTTGCCGGAATATACGTTAATTTCCTGCATTCTGTAATCACCGCCGTTAAATTCCGCCGTGATCTTATCGTCTGATTTGTTCTCTGCAACCACAGCCGCGAACATACCCTTATACAGATAGAACTTGAGGGTGATCTTGCCGATTCCCTTCATTTTTTTCCCGGCATCCTTAAATGAATTCTCTATACTGTCTTTTCCAAGGAATTCTTCAAGCTGATCGGAATATTCGTCCTTAACCCATTCACTTATCACATCAACAAGATCGATAAGATCGCTCTCCTTGAGCACCAGTTCATAGCCCTTGCAGTCACGCTTTTCTCCATCTATCTTAAATGATTTCGAATCGATCTTTGAAACTTCAAGCTCTTTTGACCATTTTTCAAGATCATTTTTTAATCTCTTTGTATTTCCGGAATTCGAAAAAGCTGTTTCATATAGTGTTTTAAGCGCAGCATCGATAGATTCCAGTTTTTTCTTTCCTAAATAATCCTCGAGACCATCTTTGTCTTCTTCAGTATAGCGGTAAACAAGCTGATTTTTATAATCAAGTCCCGGGAAGCAGGCTTTGACATCGTTCTTATCGATCGTTGCCGCAGCTTCGATTATTGTATCGCCGTCATTTACAAGCTTTCCTGTGACTGCCTTCTCGTTCTTGTTCACCATAAAGGACGCATTGACTTCAATATCGTTATACTTTGCCAAGACCGTATAGCTGAGCTTGCTTCCGTCGGTCTTGAATTTGCTGAGATCATCAAACAGATACCCCGAACTCTTTACCGTTTTCTGAGCAGCTTTCAATATCTTTGTTTTGGGATTTGAGTTCATCGCAAATACGATTCCCGCTCCAACCAGCGAAACCGCTGCTATCGCACAAATAATGCCGATAATAAGCTTCTTTTTCATATTTTTTCTCCTCCTTTTGTTTTATTGATCAGTCATCATTAAGTATCTCGTAGAGTCTGTACAGGACCTTATCAAAATGATAATTGGTATATTCCGCATCAAGCAGCTTGAGCGTGTTATCGGAATAACCCAGATATTCGGGACCGTAACCGATCTCAAATGTCATGGTCCTGAAGGTATCATTCGGTGCATTGACCGTTACAGGTGACTCATCCATTTTCGGGATCGCAGACAGCGGATATTCCTTATTGCCGTCCGTATATACGCAGAATCCGTATGCCGGACTGAATTTTGCTCCGTATGCGATCGACGAAGCGTAGTCGGTAAGTGTGCTCCCCATGCCTTCCAGACCGTATGCGTCAACTTCACCGACCCATCTGTATTTGTAGGAATTGCCGGAATTCATCATCGAAAACATCTGATTGGCAAGTCCTTTGCAGGCTTCCTGATGTGCAACGGTATCCCATGGCTTTCCCGCATATCCTATCAGCCCCTGCTGATGGTAATCAATTAACACCGGAGCCTTCTCCAGTATTATGTAATGATACAGGAATTTCATAAGAGCCTTTGTTTCTCCGGCACATCCGCCGTAATCACCGGGATAATAAAGCTTTTTGGGTGATGTTCCTATGCTCTTGCTCTTTTTGTTTCCTTTTGCTATCTGTGAAAATGAAAGCCCGGGGAAATTCCTGTTCAGATCGGTTCCGTCCGAAGTAGCCTTCCAGAGTTCACCGCCCGAATATGTGTAATTATCGGTGTCAAATGCAACACCTTCCCTTCCGT
>JAILIQ010000132.1 GCA_024695205.1 Lachnospiraceae bacterium | reverse complement strand
GGACAGCACCAAGGAGAATCCCGCAGCAGCTTCAGCACTCGTTGCAGAGCTCGAGAAGGTTGCAAAGAAGAATCCTCTTGCAGCTGAGGTTCTTGAGAAGAAGCAGTATCTGTCAAAGAAGTCCGTATGGATCTTCGGCGGCGACGGATGGGCATACGATATCGGCTTCGGCGGACTCGATCATGTTCTTGCTTCCGGCGAGAATGTCAACGTTATGGTATTCGATACCGAGATGTACTCGAACACCGGCGGACAGGCTTCGAAGGCTTCCAACATCGGTGAGGTTTGCCAGTTTGCAGCAGCAGGTAAGGAGATCGGCAAGAAGTCTCTTGCTGAGATCGCTATGAGCTATGGCTACGTATATGTTGCACAGATCGCTCTCGGCGCCAACCCTGCTCAGGCAGTCAAGGTTCTTACCGAGGCTGAAGCTTACAACGGACCTTCACTCATCATCGGCTACGCACCTTGCGAGCTCCACGGAGTTAAGGGCGGCATGAACCACTGCCAGGATGAGATGAAGAAGGCTGTTGCAGCAGGATACTGGAATCTGTTCTCATTCAATCCCGCTCTTAAGGCTGAGGGCAAGAATCCCTTCACCCTTACCAGCAAGGCTGGTGATGAGACCTACCAGGCATTCCTTAACAATGAGACACGTTACACCTCACTTAAGGTTAAGTTCCCCGAGAGAGCAGAGAAGCTCTTCAAGGAGTCAGAAGAGGCTGCAAAGGCCAGATTTGCTCATCTTGAGAAGCTCGTTGAACTCTACAAATAATTTAATGATACAATAAACGATAATGCCCCGGTGGGTGAAAAAAATCCGCCGGGGCTTGTTGTTTTTTCTGCTTTGTGATATTGTTTTATATGGGAAAGTTTAAGACCTGATCGGTTCTTTTTAACTTTCTTCCGGCGAGAGGCAAAGTGTCTAATGGGAATGTAAGAAGGGTTTTGTATGGGTGATCTGCAATTAAAACGTCTGACAGGGTTTGAAAAGGGGATTAATCTCGGCGGCTGGTTCTCACAGAATGAGGATACGAGCAAAGAGCATTATGAAACCTATATTACCGAACATGACCTTAATATCATAAAGCAATGGGGCTGTGATCATGTGCGGCTTCCTATCGATTATGCCCTTTTTGTCGACAGGAACGGGAATTTTAAAGAGTCCGGCTTCAATTATGTTGAGAAGGCGATCGAACAGTCAAGAAACTGCGGACTGAACATAATCCTCGATCTTAACAAGGTTGACGGATTCGCATTTTTTGATATTGAGGAGAACACAGGCTTCTTCTATAACGAGCTGTTACAGGAAAAGTTTTACGAGCTGTGGGAAAAGATAGCCGCACGTTTCGGCAAATACAGCAGCAGTGTAGCATTTGAACTCCTGAGCGATGTCACCGAAAAGGAGTATTCACTGGCCTGGAATAATATAATAAAACACAGTGTGCTCAGGATCAGGTATCATGCTCCTTTTACGCTGATCATCTTCGGCGGCTGCAGTTATAACAGTTGTACTACGGTAGGAGAACTGCCCAATCTGACTGACCGGAGGATCGCCTATACCTTCCATTTTAACGGACCTCATGTTTTTACGCATCAGGGCGCCAAGTGGCTTCAGGGAATGCCGGAGGATTTCAGGTATTCCTTTGAACACACCTACAAGGAATACAAGGAGATGACGATAAAGCTGTTCGGAAGGATCACGGGATTTACGGATGTTGAACGTGATGATAATGAGATGCTTGATTCGAATTATTTCGAGGACAGACTAAAAAAAGTCGTTCAGATAGCTGCCGACAGAGACAAATATCTGTACTGCGGCGAATACGGGGTGGTTCACAATGCCGATCCGCACGAAGCTTTAAAATGGTTCAAGACTATCAATATGACCTTTGAAAAACACGGTATAGCTCGTGCGGTATGGACCTATAAGGGTATGAGCTTCGGTATTGCGGATGAGGAGTATGCGTCCGTAAGGGACGAACTGGTAAAATATCTGTAAAAGACAGTATATATAGATTTATTCGGAGGATTGACGATATGTCCTGGGAGATAAAGAAGAACCATGGGATTTCAAAAAAGCCCGCAGGTGATCCTGTACGGGCAAAAAAGGGAATATACGCAAAGGCGGTGGCAACGGGGCTTGTGTTTGCCCTGATGCTGAATCTGACGGGATGTGCGGGTAAAAGCGGGGAAACCGCAGACAACGGAAAGGTTAACGAAATGACTAACGATAATACGAATGGCCTGACGTCAGATTCAGAAGTAGCATCAACACCGGCTGCGACAGCCGTACCTGAGCCTGAAGCAACCGCAACACCCGTACCTGAGGTAGCTGAGCCTACGGCCGCTCCGACCGGCACCGGACAGGGAGATGCAGCTTCGAATGAAGTTACCGCAAGCCCGCAGGAGATATATGCCGAGGCTGTTGAGAAATCGCTGGTATTTACAGGAAACAATTACAGGCTCAAGAAGGTGATCGAAAAGCTGAGAGCCGGACAGGATGTTTTTGTTGCGGCCCTGGGAGGTTCGGTTACTGAGGGAGCAGGTGCTTCGGTCAACGATAAGGGATATGCTTATCTGTTTGCCGAAGATCTTAAAAAAACATATGCTCCGGAAGGCTCCGATACGGTACATTTTGTAGATGCCGGATTGTCGGGAACGCCTTCGTCTCTTGGCATCATGAGATATAAGCAGGACGTGCTTGATCTTCTCGGGGCCGTTCCCGACCTGCTTATAATCGAATTTGCCGTCAATGACTGGAACGAAGTAACAAGCGGCAGAGCTTATGAGAGCCTTATCTGCGAAGCGCTTACGGCAAATGAGGAATGTGCTGTCATCAGTCTGTGTTCGGTCTCGAAGGGAAACTGGAATACGCAGGATGTATACCTGCCGATTGCCAAGAATTATCTTGTGCCGCTGGTAAGCGTGCGTAATGCCGTATTTAAATCCTTAAACAGCAAGACTGCGAGAATAGACGAATCGATGTATTTTTACGACGAGTATCATCCCGCATCATACGGACATACGCTCATGAAAAACTGTCTCATGAACCTGCTGAAAACGGTTGACGAGGCTGAGCCCAACGTGCCGAAGGAAATACCTGAGGAAGCGGTAAAGGGCAGGGATTTCATGAACCTTGTCACGGTAGACGCATTAAATACCGTGGAAGGCCTCGACCCCGGCAGCTTTGGATCTACGGATGATAAGGTAGTTACAATGTACTTTACAAAAGCCGTTTCATTTCCGAATAATTTCTGCCATAAAGCAGGGGATGAGAATATCCCGCTCAAACTGAAGGTAAAGTGCAAGAATATCCTGATCAACTTTAAGACCTCGACGGATGCAGGTTTCGGAAGCATTGCGGTGTATATCGACGGCGAACCTGTCAAGATTAAATATGACGGTAAGCTTGTGGATACCATAGACGGTCGAAAGGACGGTTCGTGGAATAACTGCAATGTTGCGCTGGTACTTGATGAACAGGAAGCGGCTGAGCATACTATGGAGATAAAGATGGCCGAAGGAAGCGAGGATAAGAGTTTTACGATCCTTTCGATAGGCTATACCGAATAACCGGGTTATTGAGTAACCTGGTAACCGGGTAAGATAATACAGATCCGCCCGGATCGCAGCTATGTCTGTCGGAACAGATGGGGGAGTGTCCCGGCATACCGGACGGGCGGATAGAATGATGTAAGGACGACAGTCGTAAAAGATGTCAACGGAGGATTATAAACATGGATTTTAAGAAGATCAGAATGTCGGTGATACTGTTTGTATGCTTTATATTATTTACGATCCTTGTAAAATCGGTCGACAGAAAACCGATCGGCCCGGAGGGCTCACTGATGGGTCTTGCGGGGATCAACGGGGCGATCTTCAGAAATGTCGGGACAAGCAACATGTGGTACGGGCTATCAACATTTTTCGGAATACTTGTCATTCTGGTGGTCATCGGCTTTGCATGCCTTGGCGCTTACGAACTGATAAGGACAAGGGATCTGCTGAGCGTTGATCCCGATATTTACGCACTTGCGGTGATATATGTGATCATGGCTGTTCTGTATATCATTTTCGACAAGGCCGTTATCATCAACTACAGGCCTCTGCTTGAGGACGGGAAGCTTGCAGCATCCTATCCGTCGTCGCATACGCTGATGGCTGTTACGGTCATGGGCACTGCGATCATCGCCCTGCACAAAAGGCTTAAGGATGAAAAAGCACAGTTTGTTATGAGTCTTGCGGCGCTTGCGGTCATGCTGTTTGCGGTGCTGTCAAGAGCCTTAAGCGGATATCACTGGTTTACCGATATCTGCGGCGGAATGCTGCTCGGATCGGCACTTGTAGCCCTTTACGCAGCACTTGCCGAGTATTCTTTCGAATTGAGAAACAAGATAAGAGCGGCACGGAAGGAACGAAGAGTTTATGAAGATTAAAGCTTTTAACCACATCTGTACGTTGACACTGGCTGTTATTCTGTCTCTTGCCGTGGCAATAACGGGCTGTACCAAGAATACCGGGAACGGCAGCGAAGTACAGAATTCGCAGCCGGGAGGCAATAATACGGAAAACGGTGCTAATGCCGAAAATGCCGGCGGAGCGGATGATGCTCCGGTGCCCGGTGCAACAGGAGACGGCAGCAGTCAGGATATGAGAGCGGATCTTCCTGCGATCGTGATCGATCCGTCTGTAACGTATCAGACTATGGACGGCTTCGGTGCCGCATATACCTGGTACGGTGAGAGGCTGTTGAACGCCAAAAATGCCGAAGCGGGACTTGATGCCCTGTTCAGCGACGCTAAGCTTACCATACTCAGAGTCAAGAACGAATATAATTATCATGTGCAGGATAAGGCTTCAAATGCCGTTACCATGGCGAGAAATTATAAGGAAGCCAGGGAAAGGGCTGCAAAGTACGGTGAAAAGGTTTATGTCCTCATGTGCTGCTGGTCCCCTCCCGCATATCTGAAATCCGACAATTCCATTGCCAAAGGTTCGGGAACTCTCGCAAAACATGAAGACGGCAGGTTTGTTTACGACGAGTATGCCAACTGGTGGGTGGAATCGCTTAAATACTACATGTCGTACGGAATAAGGTTTGATTATCTCTCGATCCAGAATGAAGTGGATTTTGCTCCTGACGATTATGAAGGGTGTCTGTTCGGACCGAAAGAAACCGCCGATAAGGCTTCGTATGCAAAGGCGTTTATAGCCGTTTATGATGCTATCCATGCGGAATTCGGAGACGACGCGCCGCGGATGCTCGGACCCGAGAGTATGAGCTGTACTACGACCGATCTTCTCAATTATACAAGAGACATTCTGAAAGAAAGACCCGAAGCGCTTGAAGGTGTTGCATATCACCTCTACGTCGGAGGAACCGGGGATTCTTCAACCAATACGGTGAAGCCGAGTTCATTTATGACCAATTTTTCGGGTATAAAGAACAATTTTGGCGACATCAGGCGCTGGCAGACCGAATACTACATCGGCAAAGGGATCCAGACCTCGGAACTGCTGTATTACGCACTTACTTATGCGGATATGACGGCATATCTGTACTGGAGCGGTGTGTGGGATGATTCGACGCCCGGTCTGTTTGAGTCATTCCATCTGGTTGATGTCGATAATGCAGGCAACTGGCGTCTCAGCGCAAATTATTATGCGATGCGCCATTATTCGCAGTTTATAAGACCCGGATATACAAGGGTCGATGCCGCTGCGGCCGATTCGGGCGCCAAGGTATGCGCGTTTATTTCGCCCTATGGGAATAAGCTTGCGGTTGTCCTGGTTAACAATTCGGACAGGGAATTCTCATATATCCTGGACCCCAAAGACTATACGATCACCGACAGCACCGTATATCTGAGCGAGTTCGGCGAAGAATGCGAATCAGAGGAAAAGTGCTTCCAAAATGTCGGGGCGTATGATCCGTCCGGGGGCATTCTGATCCCGGCCAGATCGGTCATTTCGGTAGATATTACCGGATATCCCGGAGATACACCGGTCCGGGTGCCTGAAGTTACTCCTGTTGTTTATGAAAATGATGTTATCACCGAAGAGATCGTTGCAGAAGCACCGGAAGAAGATATTGTGATTGTACAGGCTGCGTTTGATTCGGCGGAGGACCTGACTGCATTTACGGAGATGGGAAGCAGCAGGGGAAATCTTAAAGCCGACGGCGGCTCAGACGGGAAGGGCTGTCTTGCCGTAACCGGAAGAAGCGCCGAGTGGAACGGAATAGGGCTTTCGAACGATTATTTCAACAATTACGGTTATATGATGTATGTATCTTATGACTGTATGCTCGAAAACGGAGGAAGCATCTCGTGTACGCCCACATTTACCTGTAACGGCGGAACATGGTATCCTTCGGGCGAGAATGACAGAGTGGTGTGCGAGAACATGGAAGCCGGGAAGTGGTATCATGCTGAAGGGTACATGACTCTGTACTCCAATATGGATAACGGAAGCTACCGCTTCTACTGGGAAGCACCCGGAAACACTGACGATTTTTATCTCGACAATGTTACGGTTAAGATATTATACACCAGTCCGGCGGGTGAATTTGTAAACGAAGAGACCGGAAACTGAAAAAAGAAATGTTGGAAAAAGAATGGTTCCTTTTGCCTGAAGGACCGTTCGGAAAACGGAGGAAATGCAATGGAGACCAGACCTTATGTACCGTGGGATATGATGAATTCATTCATGGTAGATGTTTTTGTTAAATACGGTGTTCCGAAGGAGGATGCCGAAATCTGTGCGGATGTGCTGCTCGAAAGCGACCGCAGGGGAATTGAAAGTCACGGCTGCAACCGGTTTAAGCCTATTTACCTTGACAGGATCAAGAACGGGACGCTGCTCCCTGTGACTGATACCGAGATAATTAAGGAAACACCGACAACCGTTGTGATGAATGCCAATAACGGTATGGGCATGGTTGCAAGCCACCGTATGATGGAAATGCTGATAAAAAAGGCAAAGGAATACGGTATGGCGGGCGGGACCATTTACAATTCCACGCATTACGGGATCGCGGGATACTGGACGACCATGGCAGAGAAGGCCGGAATGATCGGTATCTCCGGAACTAACGCAAGACCTTCGGTTGCACCGACTTTTGGCGTTGAGCCGATGATGGGAACCAATCCGCTTACATTTACGATGCCTACGGATGAGGAATTTCCATTTAATTTCGACTGTGCCACAAGTATAGTTCAGAACGGCAAGATCGAGTTCTACGAAAGAAGCGGTAAGCCTACACCCGCAGGACTTGTTGTCACCGAAGAAGGCGGAACCATGACCGACTCGGGCCAGATCTTAAAGGATATGAGAGCGGGTAAGTGTGCACTGCTTTCGATCGGCGGACTCGGTGAGGAAACGGGCGGATATAAGGGCTACGGATTTACGACAATAGTAGAAATACTTTCGGCGGCACTTGCCGGCGGTCCTTTTATGAAGGAACTGAGCGGTGTTGACGAGAACGGCAACAAGAGAATGTACCGTCTGGGGCATTTCTTCTTCGTAATCAATCCCGAGTTCTTTATGGGTCTTGACGTGTTTAAGGAGACCGCGGGCCGGATCCTGCGGGGACTGCGCGGATCCAGGAAGGCTCCGGGTGCAGAGCGTATCTACACGGCGGGAGAGAAGGAATGGATCTCATGGAATGAACGCAAGGATAAGGGAGTTCCCGTCGGAGAGAGCATTCAGAAGGAACTTGTGGAACTGAGGGATGAATTCGGGCTCGATTACAGATTCCCGTTTGAAGCGTAAATACCGGGAGATAAGCATATATCCCGGTAAAAGCGAAATTCCCGGGAGATAAACATAGATCCCGATAGAAGCGAAATTCTTAGGAGATAAACATACATCCCGTCTAAGGCACGGGATTGAGGGAGTTAACAGCGGTTTATGAATATGGAATTTGAGAGGAAGATCGCCATACCCATGGAGGTAAAGGAGATGTTCCCTATAGATGCGGCCGTGCAGACGACCATTGAGAAAAAACGCGAGGAGATCAAGAAGATCATTTCCGGAAGGGATGAACGCATCCTGCTTGTGATAGGACCCTGCTCCGCAGACAGGGAGGACGCGGTGATCGATTATATCCTGAGGCTCAGGAAAGTTCAGGAAAAGGTGGAAGACAGGGTATTTATCGTTCCGAGGGTCTATACCAACAAGCCACGCACCACGGGAGACGGATACAAGGGACTTCTGCATTCTCCGGTACCCGGTGAAAAACCGGATCTTTTCAA
This sequence comes from Lachnospiraceae bacterium, assembly GCA_024695205.1. Lineage (GTDB taxonomy): Bacteria > Bacillota > Clostridia > Lachnospirales > Lachnospiraceae > RUG11977. The sequence continues at coordinate 25,078 of JAILIQ010000132.1, read as the reverse complement.
GGGGATCATCACAACCCGCGAGCTCCATATGAGAGCGGTGAAGGAGACGGGCTTTGCCTGCGCCGATGAGATGCTTTATCCCGAAAATTACAAGTATCTTGATGATATCCTGGGATATGTGACTGTGGGTGCAAGGTCTGTCGAAGATCAGCAGCACAGGCTGACGGCGAGCGCGGTAGAGGCAGCTGTCGGGATGAAAAACCCCACAAGCGGCGATCTTTCGGTAATGATGAATTCGATCCATGCCGCCCAGAGGCCACACACATTCCTGTACCGCGGCTGGACCGGACATTCTGCGGGCAACGAATATGCGCATGCGATCCTGCGCGGATTCAACACAAAAGGCGACCAGACATTTCCGAATTATCATTATGAAGATGTTATGTATCTGAACGAACTGTATGAGAAATCGGACCTGAAAAATCCCGCGGTAGTGATCGATACGAATCATGCCAATTCAAACAAGAATCCTTTCGAGCAGGTGAGGATAGTCGATGAAGTCATGAGATACAGGAAATTCAATGACAACGCCCGCAGGCTCGTAAAGGGATTTATGGTGGAAAGCTACATAGAAGACGGCTGTCAGAAGATCGGAGAGGGCATCTACGGCAAGTCCATTACCGATGCGTGCCTCGGATGGGAAAAAACCGAAAAGATGATCTATGATCTTGCGGAGATGGTCTGATCGGCGAAAAAGTTGAAAAAACCGTATTCCGGACAGCAATATTTGGTAAAAATGCATAACAGTACATAAAAACGTTTTGATATCTCAAAAATGAAACATTTCTTTTTTTAAATGAATAGTCAATTTTCACAAAGGGCGGTTTATCGGGATTTTTTCCCGGAGCCCCTTTTTTGTTTATGGTAAAAATTAACAAGAATTAATAAAAATTTTTAGTAAATAATGGTAAAAGCCGTAGCAAGCCATGACTTGAATATAGCAATATTTGGCAAGACGCTTTATGAATATTTGATTAAAATTGTGTCATAACTGTGAACAAACGGGAATTTTGTTTATTTCAAAAATAATCAACTTCAAGTCAAAAAGAGGTAGGTATGAAAGATTCAGTTAAAAAATTGCTTATTACCCTGGGAGTTATCGCAGCGATCGTATTGGTGTGCGTATTGCTGAATTTAAGCGGTAACGAGACTTTTGAGGGCAAGTATCGGGATTTTGATCTGAACAGGCAGATTGAAGGATTGGAGAGGACCGGAACATACAGGGATTATCTTAATTCTCATTCTGATGCTGCTTATCCCGATGCGGAGGTATCCGTGAATGTTGCCGATTTTCAGGGCGAGGGCGATGTGAATCTGCTTTCTGCGGGAGAGCTTGCAGGATACGGCAAGTCTTTCGGTGCGCAGTCTGCTGTTTATACCGGACTCAATTCTACGGTGTCTTGGAATGTCAATGTTCCGACTTCGGGATTCTACAATATTTATGTTGAGTATGTTATCCCCGAGTCTCACGGAGTTCCCGCCGAGCGAAGCATCAGCATCAACGGCAGCCTTCCTTTTGAGGATGCCCAGAATGTCAGCTTTGCACGTATCTGGAAGGATGGCGGTCAGAAGAAGATCGACAACCAGGGCAATGAGATCAGACCCCAGCAGATCGAGCAGTACGACTGGCAGAGCTGCAGACTCAGCGATGTCCGCGGATATGAGAACAAGCCATACAAATTCTTCCTTGAAAGCGGCAACAATGTTATCACTCTTTCCGCAGAAAACGAACCGCTGATCATCGGTGCGGTCAAGCTTGCTCCGGTTGAAAAGGAATTTACATATGCTGATTACAAAGCACAGAATTCCGGCAAGGGCAATTCGGCATCGGCTGTTGAGATCAAGCTCCAGGGCGAGGATTCATCACTCCGTTCGGAGTCGTCGTTATATGCGAAGTTTGACAGATCATCACCTACAACGGAACCCAACAGTGTAACCTATACAGTTCTTAATTATATCGGCGGTGAGGCATGGAAGACCAACGGACAGTGGATCGAGTGGAACTTTGAGGTTCCTTCGGACGGCTTCTATCGCATCATGGTCAAGGGACGTCAGAACTATTCACGCGGTAACGTAGCCAACAGGAAGGTCCTGATCGACGGCAAGGTTCCTTTCGAAGAGCTCTCGGCAGTTATTTTCAAATATGACAATGACTGGCAGAACATGACACTTTCGGATGCTGACGGTAATCCCTATGACATCTACCTCCCTGCAGGAAAGCATACGATAAGACTTGAGGCGACTCTCGGCGGTCTCGGATCGATCCTTGAGGAAATGGAGGATTCAACCTTCCGTCTCAATCAGATATACAGAAGGCTTCTTGTTTATACCGGAGCCAGCCCCGACAAGTATCGTGACTATCATATCGAGTCGGCCTATCCCGAGGTTATCGAAGCCATGGATGTTGAGAGCAGGAGACTGTTCAAGATAGTTGACGACATGGTTGATTACAGCGGACAGAAGGCAGAGAGCATAGCAACCTGCCAGACTCTGGCGACACAGCTTGAGAGATTTGTGAGCAAGCCCCAGAAGATCACGACAGAGTTCCAGACATTTAAGGATAACATAACTGCTATCGGTACTTCGGCTATTACCCTCAGCGAGAGCAAGTTCGATGTAGATTATCTGGTAATATCAAGCTCGGATGTAAATGTTAAGGCACAGAAGGCCAACATTTTCTCAAAAGCATGGCATGAAGTAAAATCCTTCGTTGCTTCCTATTTCGTTGATTACAATTCCGTAGGAGATGTCTATACGGATGCGGACAACAGTGTAATAAAGGTTTGGGTCATGACCGGTCGTGATCAGGGTACGATCCTTAAGTCGATGATCGATGATGACTTTACTCCCAACAGCGGTATTCCGGTCAATGTTGAGATCGTTGACGCAGGAGCCCTTCTGAATGCGGTAATGTCGGGCAACGGCCCCAACGTAGCACTGACAGTCGGCGCCGACCAGCCTGTAAACTACGCATTAAGAGGTGCATCCGAGGATCTGACTCAGTTTGACGGATGGCAGAACGTATTTGCAGATTATTCCGAAAGCTCCTACAAGCAGTACGAGCTTGATGATATAAACGGTGTTACACATATCTACGGTATACCGGAGACTCAGACTTTCAACGTAATGTTCTACCGTAAGGATGTTCTTGAAGAGCTTGAACTGGGAATCCCCAATACCTGGAAAGAACTGATCGAGATGCTTCCCACCATTCAGGGCAACAACCTTTCGATCGGTATCCCTTCCGCAGCAGGAAGCAGTTCGACCGGTGTGGCGTCAACAGCCGTTATGTCCAATACACCTGACCTTTCACTGTATTTCACATTGCTGTTCCAGAACGGCGGCGATATGTACAATGAAGCGGGAACCAAGACTACGGTCAATGACGAAGCCGGAATGAAGGCTTTCGATGATTACGTAAGATATTTCAACGATTACGGACTTCCGACCGTATATGACTTTGCTACCAGATTCCGTTCGGGCGAGATGCCTATCGGTATCGCACCTTATTCGACCTATAACACTCTGATGGTTTCGGCTCCCGAGATCAGAGGACTTTGGGACTTCACCCTTATCCCCGGTACAGAGAAGGTTGATGCGAACGGCGAGACATTTATCGACAGATCCGACTTCATTACCGGTGCTGCAACGATGATGCTCAGAACCGAAAACCAGACACTTAAGAACAACGCATGGGAGTTCATGAAGTGGTGGGCAAAACCTGAGACCCAGGTAAGATTCGGACGTGAGATCGAAGCTCTTCTCGGTTCGTCCGCAAGATACAACACAGCTAACAGACGCGCGTTCTCAAGCCTTTCATGGAGCGCGAACGATATAGCTACACTTGAAGCCCAGTGGGCCTGGACAAGGGGAATCCGTGAGGTACCCGGCGGATACTTTACCGGACGTCATATTTCCAACGCTATCAGAAAGGTAATCAACACCAGAGTTGATACCCGTGAATCGATCATCGACTACTCGATCCTGATAGATGAGGAGATCATAAAGAAACGTAAGGAGTTCGGTCTTCCGATAGACGAACTCGATTGATCCTTCGAACAAGTTTATCTGTTTTAATTTTCGCAGCAGTGATCATCCCGTATGATCAAAAGCAACAGACCTGTGAATGTAAGTGGTATGGAGGCAACTGATGAAAGATTTTTTTACTAATTATATCAAGCTGAAGAGACATAACTTCTCTGTGGCATTGAAGAAGGCCAAGATGGCAAAAATGTGCTACCTTTTCCTGCTTCCGTATGCCATAGTATTTGCGATGTTCTTCATTTATCCCGTTGTGGCATCAATATACTACAGCTTTACTTATTTCAATATTCTGGAATCTCCGAGATTTCTGGGTCTGTCGAACTATATCAGTCTTATTCTCGAAGATGATATATTCCTGATAGGTATCAAGAATACCTTCATGATCGCAGTTATAACCGGTCCTTTGGGTTATATCGCATCATTCCTTTTCGCATGGCTCATCAATGAGCTTCCGAGAATGGTACGAAGCATTGCGGTTGTTATCTTTTACGCACCTTCGCTTGCAGGTACCTGTTACGCGATCTTCTCGATCGTATTCCGTGGCGATGCTTACGGTATGGTCAATTCAAGACTGATAGAGATGGGTCTTATCGATTCACCTATCCTGTTCTTCATCAACCCTACCTACATGCTTCCTATATGTATGCTGGTTATCCTGTGGATGAGCCTTGGTGCCGGATTCCTTTCATTCGTTGCAGGTCTTCAGGGCGTTGATCCGGCGCAGATAGAAGCCGGTATGATCGACGGTGTCAAGAACCGCTGGCAGGAGCTCTGGTACATCACACTTCCCAGTATGAAGCCCATGCTCGTGTTCGGTGCGGTAATGACGATCACCTCATCATTTAATGTATGCGATGTAACAATGACGCTGTGCGGATATCCCAGTACGGATTATGCCGCAAGAACAATTGTAACTCACCTTTTTGACTACGGTTATTCAAGATTTGAGATGGGTTATGCCTGTGCGATCGCAGTTATCCTTTTCCTGATCATGGTTGTAACAAACAAGGCTATCCAGAGTCTGATCAGAAGAGTGGGAACCTGATAAACACAGTCCGGCGTTAACAGTTATTGACATATAAACATTTTGGAGACTTAAAGATGAGTAAACGTAATAAAAAAGAAGAACTTATTCAAAAAGAGTATCATAAGCCGTTGATACGGAGAAGAAAACCCAACCGTTCGGTCGGCGGTGACGTTGCGCTTTACATTTTCCTGACGCTGATGGCTGTCATAATGGCATTCCCTATCGTTTTCGCCGTAGCGAATGCACTGAAGCCTCTTGATGAGCTGTTCAAGAATCCTCCGAGATTCCTGGCGCTGCATCCCACACTTCACAATTTCTCCGACCTGTTTGTTACGATGGGTAAATCGTGGGTTACATTTACGAGATACCTGTTCAACACGATCTTTATCACGGCGGTCGGTACCGCGGGCCATCTGATCTTTGCTTCGATGGGTGCGTTCGTTCTTTCGAAGTATGAATTCCCCGGTTCGAGAGGATTCTTCAAGATCGTTACGACCGCGATCATGTTCACCGGTTACGTTACCGGTATCCCGAACTATATCCTCCTGAGCAAACTGGGATGGATCGATACATACTGGGCGATCATCATTCCCGCATTTGCTTCCCCGATGGGACTCTTCCTTATGAAGCAGTTCATGGAGAATCTTCCGATGTCTCTGGTCGAGGCTGCGAAGATCGACGGAGCGAGTGAATGGAAGGTATTTTCCTCGATCGTTATGCCGAATGTTAAGCCCGCGTGGATGACACTTATAATCTTCTCGGTTCAGGGTCTCTGGAACCAGACAGCATCAACGGTTATCTTCTCGGAAGAGAAGAAGATGCTCCCGTTTGCGATGAGACAGATCCAGGGCGGCGGTATTGCAAGAACCGGTCAGGCTGCGGCCGTTACGGTAGTTCTGATGGTTGTTCCGATCGCGCTGTTCGTTTTCTCGCAGACTCAGATACTTGAAACAATGGCAAGCTCCGGTATGAAGGATTGATCAACGGGTTTCATAATATCATTTGCTAAATGAGGCTATATATGAAGAAGAATTTGATTAGATTTACGGCGGCCTTTCTGGCTATCATTCTTGTATGTGCACCTGTGAGTGCACTGGCTGAGACCAGCTATACATATGTCTATGATTTCTGGGGTGAGTATCAGGAGAGTCCGGATGCATACACCGTAAGCAAGGTTCTTACATCTTCGGATCTTGGTCTTGATGTGAAGATCAAGCAGCCCGAAGGTCTGTATGCGTACGGTAATTCGCTGTATCTGTGTGATACCGGCAATAACAGGATCATCGAGCTGAACCGTGTTTCTGCCGAGAATCTTGAGGTCGTAAGGATCATAGACAGCTTTAACGGCGGTCCCGGACCCAATACGTTTGCCGGACCTACGGATATCGCCATTTCCGAGGAAGGTAATGTGTTCATTGCCGACAAGAACAATTCCAGAATTCTGAAGCTGGATTCCGATCTTAATTATATCATGCAGTTTGACAAGCCGAATGAAGCAACACTCGATCCCGAGCTTACATTCCTTCCTTCGAAGCTTGTAATCGATTCGGCAGAGCGTGTTTACTGCCTTGCTACAGGTATCAACAAGGGTCTTGTTAAATATGAGCCCGATGGCGTATTCTCCGGATTCGTGGGAGCAACTCCCGTGGTATACGATTTCTGGGATTATATCTGGAAATTCTTCGCTTCACAGGAAGCACGTGCCCAGATGAAGAGCTTTGTTCCTACAGAGTACGATAACCTTTATATGGATAAAGAAGGCTTTATCTATACGGTTCAGGACGGTCAGGAAGAAGCTGACTTAAGAAGCGGTTCGGCAGATGCGGTAAGAAAGCTTAATCTGCTTGGTAGCGACATTCTTATCCGTAACGGCTACGAGGAAGTTCCGATCATCGGTGACATCTATTTCGGAAGCGGCGGCGGATATTCAGGACCTTCACTTTTAACTGATATAACGGTATTTGATAATGATATTTACTGCTGTCTCGATAAGAACCGCGGAAGGATCTTCGGTTACGATGAGCAGGGCCGTCTGGTATTCGCATTCGGCGGCAACGGCAATATGGACGGTTATTTCAGACGTCCCACTGCAATAGAGCATATCGGTTACGATCTGTTCGTTCTTGACTATCTTGACTGTGCGATCACGATCTTTACCTGTACCGATTTCGGTAAGAATATCTATCAGGCGGTAGATGCATTCGACCTTGGTCTTTACGATGAAGCCGGTGACTGCTGGCAGAAGGTCATGGATGTTGACGGTAACTACTACCTTGCCTACATCGGTATCGGACGTGCATTGCTCCGTCAGAAGAAGTACAAGGAAGCAATGAAGTACTTTAAGCTCAAATATGATGCCGACAATTATTCAAAGGCGTTTAAGCAATATCGAAAAGAATGGGTTGAAGACCATATTGTATGGGTGATCGGTGTTATCCTGGCCCTGGTACTGATACCCGGCATTATCAAATTCATTAAACGTGCCAAATACGAGATCAGTACAGCAGAGTATTTCAAATGACAACGGTTTCGTTTCATCGGAGCTAAATAATTATAGAGTGGAGAAAGAGTAGATATGGAAATAGCTATATTCAAGAGTGATAAATTTCACAAGTATCTTGATTCGCTGAAATTCGCGTTTTATTGCATGAGCCATCCGATGGACGGTTTCTGGGATCTGACGCATGAGAAGCGCGGGACCTATGCCGCAGCCAATACGATTTTGTTTATTACCGTTATGGTTCGACTGCTGTCACTTAAGTATACCGGCTTCGTAATTCAGGTGGTAAACTGGGAAGAGATCAACATTTTCCTGTACATTGCAAGTATCATCTTTCCTCTGGCTCTGTTTGTTGTCGGTAACTGGGCACTTACGACACTGTTCGACGGAAAAGGAAGGCTCGGTCAGGTTTATATGGCTACCTGCTACGGCATGCTCCCTTATTCGGTTGTCATGGTTCCGATCACGATATTCAGTAATTTCGTTACTGTTGATGAAGCGCAGTTCTATACAACGCTTAACACCATTTCGCTTGTTTATGCGGGAATCCTGATCGTGGTTGCTATGGGGCAGATACATGAATACTCCGGTGCCAAGAACATCTTGTTCATGTTTGCTTCGCTTGTTGCAATGCTGATCATCATTTTCATCCTGATGCTGTTCTTCAGTATGATATCACAGGGTATCGCATATTTTGTTTCGCTGGGTAAAGAGCTGCTGTTCCGATTGTAAAGCTCGCAACGGTCATCTTTAAACTAATGAATAAATTGGAGCTGTTATGAGAAGAGACATTAATCCTGAAGTAAAACGAGAAAGAATAAATGAGTTTAAGAAAACGCTGAAGAGCATGATCTTTCCTCTGGTCTTCGTTGCGGTGATCGTGGTAGCCGTTCTTCTGATCGTACGTTTCGGTGCTGCAGAGGACGATGAACCTTCGGTCATTCCCGAAAAATATGAAGGCAGTGAGGAACCCATCGTCATCGAAAATGATAAGCTCAGGCTTACGATGGACCCTTTGACGACCAACTTTACGCTGCTTGTCAAGTCAAGCGGCAAGGAGTGGACTTCATCGGTTCATGGCGCAGATACAGACCCTATTGCCCAAATGTCGGAAAAAGGCAAGCTCAAGTCTGAGATACTGCTCAACCATACCACTCAGAACGGTCTTGATACGCTGTATGATTCGTATTCTTTCAGCACATCGCGCGGTATCTATGATATCGAGCAGGGTTCGGACTATATAACGGTTCATTATTCATTAGGTGATATCGAAAGAGAGTATATCATACCTCCTATGATGACCGAGGACAGATTCAAGGAACTGACCGCAGGTCTTGACATGAACAAGAAGATCTACATTCAGGGTATGTATACCAAGTATGATCTTAAGAAGGTTAAGGACGAAGAAAAGAAACAGGATCTTATCGCAAAGTATCCTATGATCGAAGAAGAACCCATATATGTACTTGAGGCTGCTTCCGGCGGTAAACCTTCACTTGAAAACATACTGGCAGACTTAGGATATACCGAAGCCGATTATGAGGCTGACAAAGCTCTTGTTAATCTTGAAAATACCAGTGACAAGCCCATCTTCAGAGTTGATGTTACCTACAGGCTTGACGGCAGCGATCTTATTGCGGAAGTCCCCATCTCAAGCATTGAGAGCCCCTCATCATACAGAGTGACAAACCTTACGGTTCTTCCGTACTTCGGAGCCGCAGGTACCGATAAGGAAGGTTTCCTCCTTGTTCCGGAAGGCGGCGGAGCGCTGATCAACTTCAACAACGGAAGGAACTCTCAGAACAACTATTTCTCAAATGTTTACGGACGTGATATCTGTCTGAAGAAGAATGACCTCGTTCATGATACACGTGCTTATTACAACCTTTTCGGAATTTCGGAAGGCAATGACTCATTCATCTGCCTCATCGAAGAGGGCGCCTCATATGCAGGTATCCAGGCCGATATAAGCGGCAGGGTACACAGCTACAATTTCGTCAATGCTCTTTACACCATCAAGGCTCGTGAGCAGTATGATGTAGGACAGATCTCATCCAGTGATATCTATGGATTTAACGAGAATCTTCCTCAGGACGAGTCACTCGTACAGAGATACAGATTTATCGATTCGGGCAGTTACGTTGATATGGCCAAGGTTTACGGCTCATATCTTAAAGACAGATACGGCAGCTACCTGACACTCAATACCGATACAGAAGCTCCTGTTGTATTTGATATTGTAGGCGCCGCTGATAAGGTAAGACAGGTAATGGGTATTCCCGTTTCCCGTCCTCTGGCTCTTACAACATTTGAACAGGCTGAAGATATTTTAAAATCGTTAAAGAACGACGGTATGAACAATATCACGGTAAGGCTGTCCGGATGGTGCAACGGCGGAGTAAATCAGGAAGTTCTTACGAAGGCCAGGGTTCTTTCACAGCTTGGCGGTAAGAAAGGACTTGATAAGCTTTCAAAGACCGCAAAGGATCTTAATATAGATCTCTGCCTGAACGGTATCACACAGTATGCTTACAACAGCAACCTGTTTGACGGCTTCTTCTCCTATACGGATGCAGCCAAATTCGTCGGCAAGCAGAGAGCTGAGCTCCATATTTTCAGTGCCGTAACTTATGCGTTAAGAGAGGGTACAGACAGCTTCTTCCTGCTTCATCCCGACAGGATACTTGAGATGATGGATACCCTTAAGGGTGCCGGCGACAAGTATAATTCGGGAATCGCTTATGAAGATGTCGGAATGGATCTTTCTTCCGATTTCTACAAGAAGAATCCTGTGAGCCGTGAAAAAGCCAAGAAACTTCAGACCGAGAAACTTAAAGCAGTCAATGATTCGGGTATGAAGCAGATCGTCGTAATGGGTAATGATTACGCCGTTCCTTATGTAGACATGATCGTTGAGACGGATCTTTCGGGAAGCCAGTATACGATCCTTGATAAGAACATACCGTTCTTCCAGCTTGCATTACACGGTTATGTAAATTATACCGGTGAGCCTCTTAATATCTGCGGCAACATCGAAGACGAGATCCTTTATTCCGCGGAATACGGAGCAGGTCTGATGTTCACTGTTATGCATGAGGACGCATTCATCCTTCAGGATACGCTCTACACCAAGTATTACGGATGTGAGTACACTAACTGGAAGGACAGGATCAGTACCATTTACAATAATTACAACAAAGAACTCGGCGGAATCTTCAATCAGGAAATGATCGATCACGAGAAGCTGACAAACGAAGTATCATGTACCGTATATGCAGACGGTACCAGGGTATATGTCAACTACAGTTTCGCAGATTACACTGCACCGGACGGAACACTGGTTCCTGCCAGAAACTATAAGGCGGTTCGATAAACAGTAATAAATAGCTCAAAAGAAAGGGCAGTATTTGATATGAAAAATCAGGTAAGTACGGCAGAAGTAAAACCGAAAAAGCGTAAGAGAGGCAAGATGGACGGTCTTGCGAAGAGCAAGGCGATATCCGGATATCTGTTTATCCTTCCGTTCATTATCGGTTTCTTGGCATTCATGGTCAAGCCCCTGTTCCATTCGCTTTATATGAGCTTCTGCGATGTTATCCTAAGCAGCGGAAATGTATCATATAGTCCGATCGGAATCGAGAATTACAGGTTCGCTCTGAGAACGGATCCCGAATACTTAAGGCTCCTGACCGAGGAGCTGACGCGAATGCTGATATATACATTTGCGATAATCGTATTCAGCTTCTTTGTTTCGCTGATCCTGAATCAGGAATTCAAGGGCAGGGCACTTGTAAGAACCATATTCTTCCTTCCCGTAATTCTTTCATCGGGTGTTATGCTCGGTCTTGAGTCGAACAACCAGTACATGCAGGTTCTTGAGCAGACAGTTGAGACCACGACTCAGGGAATAAGTGTTACGGCTGCCTTAGAGACCATACTCAGAACTGCGGGAGTCGGCGTAAGAGCTTATGAAACGGTCTTCGAAGTCATCGACAATATCTATGATGTGGCGATGGCCTCCGGTATCCAGATCATAATCTTCCTGTCAGGTTTGCAGACGATATCTTCAAGCTTGTACGAAGCCGCAAGTATCGACGGATGTACCGCATGGGAGAGCCTCTGGAAGGTTACCTTCCCGATGGTAAGCTCGCTGTTCCTGGTTAACTGGGTATATACGGTAGTTGATTTCTGTATGCGTTCCGATAATCAGGTTATCGACAAGATCCAGACTGTTATGGTCAGCAAACAGTCATACGGGCCGGCATCGGCGATGGCCTGGATATACTTCATAGTGATAATGGCATTTATCGGTATAACTTCATTCTTAATCTCAAAGGTGGTGTACTACAGTGACGAAAGATAAAGCAAAAAAAGACAATAATATAACTGCTGTAAGCCCTGCTTCTTCAGACGGCGCCGTGGTAGAGAGAACCTTTTGGGAGAGAAACCGGCTTACCAATGGTTATCTGCTCAGGAGAAAAGTGCTTTCGGTATTTATAAGCATCGTAAGAGGAATCCTGCTGTTCGGTCTGGTATTCCTGATCCTTCAGCCCGTTCTTAACAAGATCTCTGTCAGCTTCATGACAGAGCAGGACCTGTATAATCCCATAGTTATTTCGATACCGCTCCATCCGAATGTTGATAATTATATCCTTTCGGCCAAGATCATGAATTACAGCAAGGGTATCGTTAATTCACTTATTGTTTCCCTGTCCATAGCGCTCATTCAGGTAGCTATGACGACGCTGGTAGGATACGGATTTGCACGTTTTAAGTTCCCGCTCAAGAACATGTGGTTTGCTTTCGTTATGCTGCTGATCATGGTTCCGCCGCAGACGGTTTCGACTTCATTGTTCCTGCACTTCAGTATGTTTGACGTACTCGGGATCATCAAGGCCATTACGGGCAATACTCTTAACCTTCGTGGTTCGGCAGTTCCGTATTATCTGATGAGTCTTGGATGCATGGGACTTAAAAACGGACTTTATATCTATCTGGTAAGACAGTATTTCCGTAACATCCCCGTAGACCTTGAAGAGGCGGCATATATCGACGGATGCGGCACATTAAGGACATTCTTCAGGATCATGCTTCCTCAGGCGAAGCCCATCATTACATCGTGCTTCCTGTTTGCATTTGTATGGCAGTGGACAGACGGTTTCTATTCAAGACTGTTCCTGAGCAAGCTTACCCTTGTCAGCACAAGCCTTTCAACGATCGTTGCGAGTCTTGGTGTAGAGGTAGCACGTAACCAGACCGGTAACGGAGCATCGCAGGCTTCGGTATCCGTAGCACGTTCGAACCAGATACTTTCAACAGGTACCTTGATGATCGTTACGCCCATCATACTGCTGTATCTGTTTGCACAGAGACAGTTCGTTGAAAGTCTGGCAAGTACCGGTATCAAGATGTGATCTAATTGCATCGGCCGGTTGGTTTTTGGTTTATGTTTTGTCGTAAATGTGAAAATTAACCGGAAAAAGATTTCATTTTTGTGAAATATAGCAAATATCAGCATATAAAAGTTTAAATATGATTAGACATGTGAAAAATGATATGCTATAATCCAACATGTGATGTTTTTTAAGTTACAAAACTCCTGATCCATTCAAAAAAATGTATCTAAATTGCAACACCGTCTGCGACTCCCGGAATGTACTTTTGGCCGTACGGTACGCGCAATTTAAATAAATTGGCATTTGCCGATTCAATTTACAAGGAGGAAGAAATGAAAAAAAGAAATTTGCAAAGAATTTTTGCTGCTTTCATGGCAACCGCTATGGCAGTAACCGCAGCCGGCTGTACTAAGGATTCTGGCGCAGATAAGCCCGCAGATCCTACCGCAGCTCCTACCAAGGCTGAGGAAAACAAGGGGGAAACAAAGACTGAGACAACACCTGAGCCTACAAAGGAAGTTAAGAACGTTCCCGCAGATGAGTTCTACTGCGAGCTTAACGATGACGGAATCTATGTAGACCAGTTTGGCAACAAGATCGACCTCGGTGGAATGCACATCGTAGTTCGTGACTGGTGGTCAAGCGGAAGAAAGACAGAGAACCTTACCGCTTACGATACCGCTCAGTATGCTTACTGGGATGAGATCATGGCTGAGTACAACTTCACCATCGAGAGCACCACAATCGGCGACTGGGGAACAGTTCCTCAGGACTTCGTTGATTACGCTTCTATTCCGGATGATGGCAACAACTACGTATTCACACTTCGTGATGACCCTGCTGTTACATCAGCTATGAACAACGGACTTATGTTCGACCTTTCAACCCTTTCCGCACTTGACTTCAGCGAAGACAAGTTCCAGAAGAACCTGCTTCATGAGCAGTACAGCAAGAAGGGTGCTATCTATTGTATGTATGCAGGCGCTTCAGAGCCTCGTACAGGTGTTTACTTCAATACCACAGTTCTTAAGAACGCTGGTATCGATCCCAACGAGATCTATGATCTTCAGAAGAATGATCAGTGGACATGGGCTAAGTTCGATGAGTACATGGGCAAGGTTCAGAGAGATACCGATTCAGACGGTGTCGATGATGTTTATGGTCTTACCGTTAACGAAGGTGTTATGACCACAGCAGCTATCTTCTCGAACAATGGTTCATACATCGGCAAAGATAACAACGGATACTTCTACAACCTTGAGAGCGCTCAGACCACAGAAGCTCTTAACTGGGCAGTTGATATGTACAACAAGTACGATCAGCATGATCCTGAGGGTGTTCAGTGGGATTACTACAAGGAAGAGTTCCTTAGTGGTGTAGTTGGATTCATGGTAGAAGATGAGTACGCAGCAATGGGCGCTAACAACTTCCTTGCACCTATGGCTGGTAACATCGGCTTCGTAATGTTCCCGAAGGGACCCCAGGGTAAGCTTGTTAACGTTTGGTCTAACAACCCTGTAGCTATTCCTTCAAACTATGACAAGATGAAGGCCGGCAAGCTTGCATTTGCTTGGAACCTTTACACAGAGCCCGTTCCCGGTTTCGAGGATTACAACTCTGTACTTGTTGACGCACAGCTGAATGGTAACTTCGATGACAGAGCAAAGAACGAGACCGTTCCTATGATGGTTGAGGCTGCTCATGGTACAGTTGCTTACCACGGACTTATTCCGGATCTTAACCTTGGACCCGATTTCCAGTGGGGTATCGGACCTAACGCTGACGTTGCAGCAGCTCAGGAAGCAATCCGTGATACTTGGAAGTCATATGTTGATGCAGCTAACAAGTAATTTATAATTGCTTTTTCCTTAGGAAGAGGTACAGATAATTCTGTATATCGTCTTCTATAGTAAATCAATAAAAGCGGATGGTGTTTTCCGGGCACCATCCGTTTTCTATGCCAGGAGAAATCCCCTAAGGATATCCGGCAGGTAAGACTACTTAAGAAATAAACGGAAAATACAAAGAAAGACCGCTTTACTTATACTCTGAAAGCATTTATAATTCTTTTATTGATACAGCAATATATTTTTTTGGAGGCATTTATGACCGTTATCGCAAAAAACCCAATACTTCCCGGTTTTTATCCGGATCCGTCGATATGCGCGGTGGGAGATGATTTTTATCTGGTAAATTCTTCATTTTCATATTTTCCCGGACTGCCGATCATGCACAGTAAGGATCTTGCGCATTGGGAACAGATCGGAAATGTCCTGACGAGAGAGAGCCAGCTTCCGCTTCCTCTTGAGCATGCCGGAGTATCCCGCGGACTTTTTGCACCTACGATAAGATATAGCAAAGGTGTATTCTACGTGATCTGCACCAATGTCTGTGTTCCGAACGGTAATTTTGTCGTAACGGCAACAGATCCTGCAGGAGAATGGTCGGAACCGCATTTCATAGAAGGTGCGGACGGAATAGACCCTTCGTTGTTCTTCGATGATGACGGAAAATGCTATTACATCGGAACACATCCCAATCCCGACGGATGCAAATACGACGGAGACTGGTATATATATATTCAGGAATTTGATATAAGGACATTTACACTGGTCGGAGAAAAATACAATGTCTGGAACGGTGCGATGAAGGGTATCCACTGGCCCGAAGGTCCGCATTTGTACAAGATAGGAGATTATTATTATCTGCTTCACGCAGAGGGCGGAACCGGTCCTGAGCATGCCGTTTGTGTTGCGCGCAGCCGCAATGTATTCGGACCGTATGAAAATGATTTTGTTAATCCGATATTTACACACAGACACCTGGGTCAGCGCTATCCGATCCGTTACGTAGGACACGGAGATCTTTTCAAGACATCAAAAGGCGACTGGTATATGGTCGTGCTTGCGGTAAGGTCCATTAACGGATTTACCACGATGGGACGAGAAACATTCCTTGCAAGGGTTGTCTGGGAGAATGACTGGCCCCTTGTGAATGCAGGGATAGGTACTCTAACCAAAGAGCTTGTGATCGATCTGCCGGAGTATGAAACCGTATATGCACAGAATTCACTGCCTGGATATGGTAAGAATTACGACTTCACGACAATGAATAAACTTGGCTCGGAGTTTATGGCACTTCGTAATCCCGATCCCGATATGTACATGTTCAAGCCGGGCAGAGGGCTTTTCCTTAAATGTGAAAAAGGTCCTATTGCCGATAAAAAGAAGATATCATACCTTTCGATCAGACAGGACAGCCACTCGTTCGAAGCCAGCGTGATACTCAGTGCGGAAAACCTCTACACCGGAGCATCGGCGGGACTTATGCTGTTCCAGAACGAGAGATATCATCTCAGGATCGAGGTATCAAACGGTATCTGCTATGTTATGCGTGCAACAGGCGGAGTCGAAGAACTTCTGATCGCGGAGAGATTTAATTCTACTTATGTAGTGTTACTCTTATGCGTTACCGGACTGACTGCAAGTGTTGCGATGCGTACCGATCCGGAGATCAAACCGCTGATCAAAAATATCGACATATCAGCTCTTTCAACCGAAGTTGCCGGTGGTTTTGTGGGATGTACGGTCGGAATGTTTGCCAAGGATTTGAGCGAAGACAGGGAACAGCCTGAGTACGCATGCTTTAAAACATTTTCATACAATCAGCTGATACCTGAGAAAAAAGAAGTATAAGAAAATGCGTGAAATATGGAGGAAATAAAGTGTCAGAGAACAGTAACAACGTAAACAGCAATCTTCCCGTGAGATTTCATTTACCGGGACTCAGACAGAATTATCCCCTGAATATGTTCTGGATAAGTCTTTTAAAGACCCATCCCGAATTTTTCAGGGAAAATGTTGAGATCGGATCCGTATTCGGATGTTTCCCGGTAGCATTGTGGAACGGAGGAAGGTTTATCGCAAGCGATCAATGTGACAGACAATATATACAGGGAGTCGTAAAGGCTCTGAACAATGCAGGGATACCTGTAAGATATACATTTACGAGCCCCCTTATCACGGAAGAGGATCTTGACGATCCTTACTGCAATTTCTGCATGCAGGTCGGTGATAACGGAATGAATGAGGTCATGATCTTTTCACCGATCCTTGAGCAGTATATCAGGGACAAATATCCTTCGTACAAGCTTAACAGCTCAACATGCAAGGAGATCAAGGATGTTGACGAGATCAACGAAGAAATGGAGAAGGATTATAAGTACGTTGTTCTTGATTACAATCTGAATAACAAATGGGACATCATAGACAGACTGAATAAACCGGAAATGCTCGAGATACTGATAAACTGTCTGTGCCTGCCCAATTGTCCGAGACGTGGGGAACATTACAGGAATATGGCGCGTGACGGAAGGATCGTGCTTGAGAACCGCAAGCTTCCGCCCGACAAACAGAAGCCTATCGAACCGTGGTACTGTGAGTACGGCGATCATGGCGGGATCTACCGTATCAAGAATTATCCTACATTTGTGCCGGTAGAATCGATCTGGGATGATTATCTTCCCCGCGGGATCAATAATTTTAAGATCGAAGGACGCACAGCGAATCTGTTCTCGTTGATCGAAACCTACAGCTATTTTATGCTGAAGCCTGAGAAAGCGGGCGAAGCGAGACTTTTACTGCTTCGCAACCTTGAGGAGAGTCATATCATACAGGTTAACCGTCCCCGCCCCGGAAGATTTGAGTAGGAGCAAGGCCGTCAGCAGGCATAATTTTAAGCATCCGGAAGGAGATTTTATAATGAAAGAGGTATACTGGCATCTGCCCGGTTTCTGTTCCTTTTATCCGGTGCATCAGACCCTTCTTCATATGATGAAGGATGAACACTACAGATTCCGGGAAGGCTACCGGATCGGAAGTGTTTACGGGACATTTCCCGGAGCAATCTGGAACGGCGGGAGAGCCGTATTCGGCATGATGTCGCAGAAGGATATGAAGACAGTGATCGATTCATATAATTCATTTGGTGTTCCCGTGCGATTTACATGGACGAATCCGCTTATTGAGGAAAAGCATCTGAACGATACCTACTGCAATCTGATAATGCAGCTGGCTTCGGGAAAGGATGCAGCCGGCAATATGACCGCTGTAAAGGTGAAGGCGAGCAGCAACATCGGAATAGCAGATGACGGTCATGTCGACAATCAGGTGCTTGTCAATTCCGCGGTGCTTGAGGAATATCTTCGTAAAAACTATCCGGATTTCGGTTACCTTTCATCAACCACCAAGCGTATAAAGGGGCTTGACGGTATCAGGGAAGAGCTTGCGAAGGATTACAGGCTTGTTGTGCTTGATTATGATCTTAACCATAACGAAGAGGTGTTAAAGGCCCTTGAGCCCGATGCCGGGCGTATCGAGATACTGGTGGATGAGATATGCTATCCCGAGTGTCCCAAACGCAAGGAGCATTATGCGGATGAAGGCTTAAGACAGCTTACATTTGATAAGGACACACCGTTCCCCTGTCCGAATCGTAAAACGGCTCCTTCATTTGACGAAGCATCGAAGAGGCCTGCATTTATAGGAAATGATACGATAGGGGAGTATATCGACCGCGGATACGTGAATTTTAAGCTTGTCGGACGCGGTCTGCCCGTGCAGATACTTATAGATTCTTATGTATATTATCTCGCTAAGGAAGAAGAACGCGAGTATGTGCGCAGAAAGCTTGAAGCGGTCTATAAGCGCGGACGCTGAGGATCTTTTTAGATATAAATAAACTAAACTTTCAGGAGACTATGCATTATGCCTATCAGGGTTTCAAACGATCTTCCGGCCAAGAAGATCATCGAGGAAGAGAATATTTTCACAATGGACGAAAACCGCGCCATGTCGCAGGATATCCGTCCCCTTGAGATAGCGATCCTCAATCTGATGCCGTTAAAAGAGGCTACAGAGGTGCAGATGCTGAGGTCTCTGTCCAATACGCCGCTGCAGGTCAACCTGACATTTGTGACAACCTCATCCTATGTCGGAAAAAATACGGCGAAAAGCCATCTTGATCAGTTCTATGTCACGACTGAGGAAATGATGCAGCACAAATACGACGGACTGATCATTACAGGTGCGCCGGTAGAGCAGATGGAATTCGAAGAGGTTGCCTACTGGAAAGAACTGTGCAATGTGATGGAGTGGTCCAAGACCAATGTCACCTCGACGCTTCATATCTGCTGGGGCGCCCAGGCCGGAATATATTACCATTACGGGATCAACAAACAGCCGCTGCCTAAAAAGATGTTCGGCGTATTCAGACACACCGTACATAAAAGAAAAGAGCCGCTTGTACGCGGCTTTGACGATGTTTTCTATGTTCCGCACAGCAGGCATACGACCGTCGATCCCGACCTGGTACGCAATCATCCCGAGCTTACGGTGCTTGCCGATTCCGAAGAGGCCGGTATATGTATCGCTATCGCAAAAGAAGGCCGCCAGATATTTGTGTTCGGACATCTTGAATATGACCGCATGACACTGGATTCGGAGTATCACAGGGATAAGAATAAAGGACTCGACATAGATATACCAAAAAACTACTATCCCGAAGACGATCCGGAACAAAAACCGCTTCTTACATGGCGGGCCCACTGCAATACAATGTATTCAAACTGGCTCAACTACTACGTATATCAGGTAACTCCGTACGTTCTGTAAACACTTTTATACATATGCGTACCCACCATACATGTTCTCGGAAACAAAACGATCAAAACACACAGTAACCCGGGGGCTGCCGCAGCAAAAGTGCGGCGGCCCTCAGGCACTTTTTATGATCTCCTCATTCAGCGAAGAGTAATAACTCTCGATCGCAGGCCTTGCGGCGACATAGTACTTCTCCAGATTCCTGTCAAAATGTCTTCCCATACCCTCCATAATGATCTGGTCGGCCTGACTAAAGGACATTGCATCCTTATAAACACGTTTGCTGACAAGAGCGTCATAAACATCCGCAATTGCCATGATGCGTGCTTCGATGGGAATATCGTCCCCTTTAAGGCCTTCGGGATAACCTGAGCCGTCCCATCGTTCATGATGATATTGAGCCACGTTTTCGGCAATGATATGAAAATCGATGTCTTCCGTGCCTTCAAGTATCTGGTGAACGATCCTGGCGCCTTCGGCAGCATGAGCCTTCATTTTCTCAAATTCCTGAGGCTCGAAACGTCCTGGTTTACGCAGGATCGCATCATCAACCGCGATCTTGCCGAGATCGTGCATTGGAGCGGCTTTGATAATATTTTTACAAAAATCGTTACTGAGTCCCAAAGTATTGTCCTTCATGATCTCATCCATCAGAAGCTTTACAACCTCACTTGTACGCTTGATATGGCCTCCCGTGGAATTGTCGCGGCTTTCAACCATGGTTGCCATACTGAGAATGAGACGGTTATGCATTTCAACGAGGTTGGCCGTCTTCTGCTCAACCTGATTCTCAAGATCGCTGTTATAATTATTCAGAACATCGATCAGCTTCTGATTGGCGGTATCGTCGGTAATGAAGAACTGATATCCTCTTTTGTGTTTACCGTTGTAGAGGTAATTTACATCGATCATATAGATCTTATCATCTTTTTTGTAGTAGTTGATATCATCATTTTCATCAGCCTTAAATCTTTCAAGCCATGGCATGAACAGATCGTTTATTACACTCACACTGCTTATCGGCTCATCGACCGTAAGATTCCTTAATGTGGGAAAAATCGCATTGGCCGTTTCGTTGCTTCCCAGAAAATCATATTTAAAATCAAATGATACAAAGCCGGTATCGCCGTTTTCAATGATCGAGTCGATGCCCGTATCGGTTATATCGTAAAGACATACACGGTGGATTATGATTAGATACATGATCTGGGCAAATACGTATGCCATAGGCAAAAACTCAAGCTTGTCGGTAATGCTCCTGCCGACGAAAAATGCCATGACGCAGACCAGTTCAGGCAGGAAAAGCTTAAACAGAAGACTGCTCGATACATCGGTCTTGACAAAATATGTGTAACACATGGCCAGAAGACTGATGAGAAAGTAGGTGATGACCATTATGATAAACACAGTGTGTGCCGGACCGTATTCTTTTTTCATGAAATAATCGGTACCGTTCGTTGTAATAAATGTCGCACTTTTATAAAATATCCCGTAATCGCTTCTTATAGTCAGGACACACAGGTAGATGAGCGCGCAGACCGACAGCAGGATCATGGACAGCCATTTCGGCATGTTCAGCTTGCAGAGGTTAAAAACGCTGAGCAGGATAAAAAGCACGAGAAAGCAGCCGCCGATATATGAGATGTCTGTGCCGATAAGGGCTGCATCGATGTTCTGGTCTTTTGCGGCGTTGGCGGTAATGGCAAAACCGAGATTGGTGATCGGGATAAGCGTGAAGATCAGCGTAATGTAAATGCTGAAATGTTTATGCCAGATCAGTGCGTAAACCAGTGTCAGTACAAGAGAAAGCACAAATAAAATATCATAGAAGATGGCAACCATGAAAAAACCTCACAGATTATTTATTGAAATTGACCTTTATCTCTCCGGTGCTTGTGGTGATGACAACAGAACCGTTTCCGCCGTTTTCTGCGGAATATCTCTTCTCAAATTCTTTTCCGCCGTAATGGATATCACCGGTGCTTGATGAAAGAGAGCATGAATAATCGGAGATATCTCCGGTCAGGTCGAGTTTGCAGTCACCCGTCGAAACTTTTACGTTGATGTCGCGCAGGGCGGAGCCCGCAACCTTGAAATCGGAGGTGGAACCGTCAAGCTTGATCGTATCGATATCGGAATCGGTAATACTTACATCTCCGTTTGAGGTTTTGATGGTCATCCCGTCGGCAGTCAGATCGTTAAAATGGCTTTCGCCGGTAGAAGTCTGTACTTTGACCTGTGCAGAATCAATGTCGCTAAGATGGATATCTCCGGTTGAGGTTTCGATCTTTATGTCACCGGTTGTAACGGAGCTGATGCGGATATCACCGGTAGAAGCTTTTATACTGCCGTTAAAAGATGTATTCTCAATGCTTATATCGCCTGTAGAACTGTTGATGTCAAAATCGCGAACCTTATTGCCGTTATGAATATTTACGATGATATACGGATCTTCGTCCATGTTGACATCACCGAAATTGAAAAAGAATACATTGTCTTTTACGGGAACTTCGATCTTAAGGCTGTCGGTGCCTGTGACAGTGGGCACACTGTCTTCGGGTACATTGTAGATTATGCAGTTTTTATCGGCATTTTCAACGATCCTTACATCGATCGTGTTTGAAGAGACTGTGAGCCTGCTGAAATCATCAATCTCTACGGTATTATAAACAAGATCCTCTGATCCCTTTTTAAAGTTGATATGACCGTTACTGTAAAAATATGTGAAATTCGGGGTTGCACCAAAAGCAATGCCGATCCCGGCGAGCGCAAGACCGCCGAATATGAATAACACCGCTATTGTCAGCCAGACTTTTGTTTTGGTTTTCATAATACTCCTTTCGGTAGAGAAACATCCTTGAATAATTATTATACACTAATAATGTATATAATTGCATGCATGCGGCGAAAATATGATAAGCGTGATCTCAGACTGCGGCTGTCTTTTTGCTGAGTCTTTTCCTGGCGGCCGAAGATATGCAGCGACCAAGAACAGAACCGAGTTTCAGGCTGAGCATCAGAATAAGTATTCCGAGTCCGATAATGAAAAGACCGCCGCCTATGGAAAACAGAACCTGTCCGACAGTTCCCGTAAATGCACTGAGTATGCACAGGAACAGACCTGCAACTGTCAGAGCCGCACCGCTGATAAAGAAGGAGAAGACTATCACACCGGCTGTGATCACCAGGGCAAGTATTATGACAACTGCCGCGATCGCGAGGGGAAGAGCTATCGGGGATGCAAAGATCCCGAGAATAACCAGCCACAGGATCGAACCCGAGCCTCTTACGGTTTTCTTTTCCCTTTGTTCTTCGATCCTGCGTTCGGTGGTCTGTGCGATGATCTGTCTTGATACCTCGCGCGGAGTACCTATCCTGGCGCAGACGTCTTCATCGGCTGCAAGCCCGATATCATCTATATATTCACTGTAATATTCAAGAGCATCCTGCCTGTCATCATCAGTCAGATGTCGCAGATAATGCCCAAGTTCATCCATGAATTCATTTTTGTTCATTTTAAGCCTCCTATGGTATCATCAGTTTTTTCCGGTGCAGGATTGATCAGCATGTTCACCTTATCCTTGTAAGCTTCCCATTCGCTCCTGAAGAAGCTGAGCTGTTCGCTGCCGGCCGATGTGATGCTGTAATATCTTCTGTTTCTGCCCTGATACGGCCGGTCGTAAGTTGTCAGAAGACCGGACTTTTGCAGTCGCCGCAGAACGGGATAGAGGGTTGATTCGGAAATATCCACCACATCCATGACACGCTGTGTCAGGGTGTATCCGTAAACATCCTCGCCCGCAACGACTCCCAGTACACAGGCATCAAGAAGCGGAGCTGTTAACTGATAAGTCATTATTGTCACCTTTCTTTCATTGGTCAAAAAATGATAAAACATATAATATTTTGTCGTCGATAATATTATATGACGTATAATATTATTTGTCAACATCTTTTTTAGATTTTTTTGATATTTTTTAACGGTCTCATTGAGAGCGCCCCGAACAGATGCTATAATACATAAAACAGACCAAAGGGGCATATGTCTTCTTCGAATGTCCGGTGAAAGGAAAAACGATCATGGAAAAATCCCAAGTGATAGTGATCAGATGTAAAGATTATGATGAAGAATCGGTATACAGAACAATGAGAACGGGTATCGGACTGCTTGGAGGCATAAAAAGCCTGATAGGGCAGGATGAGAAGATACTTGTCAAACCAAATTTCTTAAGTGTTGCCGATCAGGACAGCGCGATCGTTACGCACCCTTCTGTTATCAGGGGAATGCTGCGCATCTTACAGGAAGAAGGATATACGGACGTGGCATACGGAGACTCGTCGGGACACGGGTCGAGCAAAGCAGCAGCGCGTAAACTGGGACTTGATGAAAGCAATTCCTTCGGCGCAAGGACAGCAGATATGAATGAAGAGGCAAAGGTTCATTTTGAAGCCGGAAAAACCTGCAGGGATTTTGTATTTACGAAAGAAGTTGTCGAAGCGGACGCAATAATAAACCTGTGCAAGATGAAGACTCATGCGCTTGAGCGGATAACCGGAGCGGTCAAAAATGTCTACGGCTATGTATGCGGGCTGCACAAGGCTGCAGGACACGCCAAATTTCCGAACGATACGATCTTTGCAAGAATGCTCTGCGATATACATGCATACAAAACACCGCGTCTTAACATAATGGACGGGATCGTGGCAATGGAAGGCAACGGCCCTTCGTCCGGCAGTTCCGTTCCGATGAGGGTGATGCTGTTTTCTGCCGATCCGGTAGCGCTTGACACGGTTTTCTGCTATCTGGTCGATCTTGACCCCGAACTGGTCCCTACCTGCTCTCAGGGTGAAGTGCTCGGGATCGGGACCGACAAGGAAGAGAATATTGAGATTGTTGTTGCTCAATACGAAGAAAGCTTACCGGGACAGGAAACGGCACATCCTGTTCCCAAAATAAAAAAACGTGTGGTATCCCGCAATGAACTGCTTGAAAAATACGGCAATCCGAAGTTTGATGTGCCGCGCAGAAAACCAAAGCTTACATTATTAAAGAGCTTCTCGAATATCATGACCGGATTTGCGAGGCGTCCTGTGATCGACAGGAGCAGCTGCATAAAATGCGGGATATGCGTCAGTCACTGCCCGGTGCCAGGTAAGGCGGTTGATTTTACCGGTGGAAAAGACAAACCCCCGGTATACGATTACAAAAAATGTATCAGATGTTACTGCTGTCAGGAAATGTGCCCTCAACATGCAATACATGTCAGGGGAAAAGGCTGAAAAAACAATTGACAGCCGGTAATAATTTAGATATAATTCTAATTAGAAATCAATCTAAATACCAGACAGGCCGGATATTACTCAGGAGGTTACAATATTTATGGGAACAGATATCCTTGAGATCAAGGGGCTTAAGAAGAGCTTCGGTGAAAAAAAAGTGTTACAGGGCGTG
>JAILIQ010000144.1 GCA_024695205.1 Lachnospiraceae bacterium | reverse complement strand
CTCAATGTTCTTATTTGAATTGATGTTATTCTCTTCGCACTTTTCCCTGCTAAGGATATATTCTTCCTTGGCCGCAAGTGAGACTGAAGGAGAAGCGATCCGTGAATCATAGAATTCGATCATCTCATTTTCCTGTCTGATCTTAAGCTCGTTCTCACGGATCTTTGACTGCAGGTCAAATACTTCCTTTTCCTTGCTGCTGATATCAAGCTCGGCTATCAGGTCTCCGGCCTTGACATCCTGCCCTTCCTCCGCATACACATGCGCCACGCGCAGTCCGCCGATAACAAAGCTTAATTTTTCTTCTTTCAGCTGGGAATATGTGCAGTTGATCGTCTTGATCAGTTCGACATCCTTTATCTGAGCGAGTGCAAGATCATATTTGTCAAATACGCTCTCAGTCGCGATCTTGATAGTCGGCCGTTCTTTCGCGCGTCCGCAGCCGCCAAGTACCATTGCCGTAACAACAGCCGCGATCACGCAGCCGGTGGCAGGTCTGATCTTAATCGGGTGTTTCATCGTAAAACCTCACATCTGTTTATAATGCCGGCTTAAACAGCATCCGTTCATGCTTTAAGCTGCAAATGATCATCTGTATCGCAAATGGTCATAACATCCTGTATATGTATGCCCTTAAAAGCGCACACAGTTTATCATTATAAAACTATTTTCGAAAATTGTACATTATTATAGTTGCTTTTTTCTTCCCATTTATTGCTATACATATCAGACTTGGCTTTATGCAAGCTTGCGCCAAGGGCATTCGCTTATCGCACAGAAAGGAGCTGCCACATTATGCGGCAGCTCCCGAAAGAAAATATTAAAGCCTTTATAATGATTTATTTTGCGGCAGCCTGTACGGCAGTGATAGCTATAACGCCTACGATATCCTCTGCATAGCATCCGCGTGAAAGGTCATTGACCGGAGCGGCAATACCCTGCATAACAGGTCCGTATGCTTCTGCCTTGGCCAGACGCTGAACAAGCTTATATCCGATATTGCCGGCATCAAGGTCGGGGAAGATAAGGACATTGGCCTTGCCTGCCACGGGAGAATCGGGAGCCTTTGAAGCGCCTACCGAAGGAACGATGGCAGCATCGAGCTGAAGCTCGCCGTCAAGCATGATGTCGGGATATGTTTCTTTTGCGATACGTGTTGCTTCTACGACTTTTGTTACATCGTCATGCTTTGCGCTTCCCTTTGAAGAATGTGAAAGCATGGCCACACGTGCGCTCTTGCCTGTCAGAAGCTCAAAGCTCCGGGCTGACAGTCCGGCGATCTCAGCAAGCTGATCGGGAGCCGGATTCTGAACCAGACCGCAGTCTGCAAATACGAATACACCGTCCTCGCCGTACTCGCAATCGGGAACGATCATAAGGAAGAATGCGGATGCGGATTTTACACCGGGTGCCGTCTTTAATATCTGAAGGCAGGGTCTTAAGGTGTTGGCTGTCGAATGGCAGGCACCGGAAACAACACCGTCCGCATCGCCGCACTTAACCATCATTACGGCATATGTTGTAAAATCGGTGGTAAGGGCTTCCCTTGCAAGCTCAGGGGTCATACCCTTGGCCTGACGCAGTTCAACAAGCTTGTCGATATACTGCTGAAGCTTATCCGAAGTCTTCGGATCGATGATCGTTGCACCCGAAAGATCAAGTCCTTCACCCAGCTTGTCAACGTCAGCCTTGGCTCCGAGAAGGACTACCTCGGCATTTCCTTCCTTCAGTGTTGTAGCCGCAGCCTCAAGTACTCTTCTGTCCTCTGCTTCGGGAAGAACGATCTTCTTAATGTTCTTTCTTGCACGAACCTTGATGTCATCAATAAAGCTCATTTTCTAATCCTCCGTAATAATTATATCCTGAATTAATTTGTGCTCAGATTACTTTGTAACAACGTCTCTGGTCTCTCTTGCGATAACAAGTTCCTCGTTGGTGGGAATAACAAGGATCTTAACCTTGGAATCGCTGCCTGTGATATCCTTGACAGGAGTACTGCAGCTGTCGGTGTTCTTTTCCTTGTCTACGCTGATACCGTAATTCTCCATTCCATCAAGGATATCATTGATGATGAAGCCGTTCCACTCGCTGATACCTGCGGTAAATACGATGCAGTCAACTCTTCCGAGAACCGCCATATATGCGCCGACATATTTTTTGCAGTCATAAGCGAACTTGTCAAGGGCAAGCTGTGCTCTGCGTCCTTCTTCTCCGCCCTTCTCAACCTGGCTCCTTAAGTCACGGAAATCGGAATATCCGCCCGAAAGTCCCTTAAGACCGCAGTCATGGTTCAGATAATAGGTGATCTCGTAAATATCCATGCCCTTTTTCTTGGCAAGGAACTCAACAGCCGAAGCATCGATATCGCCCGATCTGGTTCCCATGCAGACACCTGCAAGCGGGGTAAAGCCCATCGAAGTATCCTGGCATACACCACCCTTTACCGCACTGATCGACGAACCGTTGCCAAGATGGCATGTGATGATGTTCAGATCCTTGATATCCTTGCCCAGATATTCGGCTGCCTTTCCCGAAACGAATTTGTGGCTGGTTCCGTGTGCGCCGTAACGTCTTACGTGGAAGTTCTCATAATCCTCGTACTTGATATTGTACATATATGCCTTCTCGGGCATGGTAAGATGGAATGTCGTATCAAATACAAGTACCATCGGTACATTGGGCATAACCTCGCGGCATGCGATAACACCTGTGTAAGCATGAGGATTATGAAGCGGTCCGAGTTCGAAAGTCTTCTTCATGCGCTCGAGGGACTCATCCGTAACGAGTGTAGGTTCGGTAAAGTATTCACCCGATGCCACAACACGGTGACCTACTGCGCTTATCTCATCCATCGAAGCTATAACTCCGTTCTCCTTGTCAACGAGAAGAGAAAGGATGACCTCGATCGCATCTTTATGGTTTTTCAGCTCTTTTTCGATGATAATGTTATCATTGTCACCTTTTTTGTGCTTGCAGAATGAACCGTCAATGCCTATTCTGTCACAGTTTCCTTTTGCAAGAACACTCTCGTTTGCCATATCGATCAACTGATATTTTAACGAAGAGCTGCCTGCGTTTAATACAAGAATCTTCATGCATATTCCTCCTAAAATAATGGTTTCTTGATTTATATTTATAGAAAATCTCCTGTTTCAAATTTTCCTATAAACCGTTCAATCATGCCGCGTCACGAAGAGCAGGCCGCATCATATGCAAGCTTCATACAGCCCATAACGGCCTGATTGCCGTTCAGGGCGGAAGCAGTGATGTATTCGTCTATATTTTCTATCTTTGGAGAATGAATATATCCGTTAAGCAGTTTCACAACATCCTTCCGGATCATCGGCAACAGCTCTGTGCGATTCATGACTCCGCCGCCCATGACGATCTTTTCGGGAGAAAGAATGAGGATATAGTTCACTATCGCCTGTGCAAGGTAATAGCTCTCGAATGTCCATACAGGATCATCGCTTTTGATAAATTCCGCTTTCTTACCGAATCTGGCATCCAGAGCACTTCCTGAAGCCAGTCCTTCAAGACAGTCGCCGTGATAGATGCAGTTGCCTTCAAATGTATCATCGGGATGGCGTCTGACCGTCACATGTCCGCCTTCGGGATGCAGCATTCCGTGAAGCAGGGCTCCGTTGGAATAAACTCCTATTCCGATTCCTGTACCGACGGTGATATAGAGCGCATTGGAAAGGCCCTTCATACATCCGTAGGTCACCTCTCCGAGAACGGCACCGTTAACATCCGTATCAAACCCGCAGGGTATCGACAATGCATTCCTGATCGTCCCGAGAAGATTATAGTTTTTCCAGTGAACCTTCGTAGTGGATGTTATATAACCGTATGTAGGCGACTTCATATCCGGATCGACCGGTCCGAAGCTTGCAATGCCTATGGCTATAACACTGTTTTCCCTGAAAAAATCTATGATCTTCGGCATAGTTTCTTCAGGAGTTAGAGAAGGGAACGTCTCTTTCTTCAAAATACGACCTTTCTCATCCCCGACGGCACAGACCATCTTGGTCCCGCCGCATTCCAATCCGCCAAGTAACATCTGCTTCTCCTGTTCTTAACCCCGATTGTGTACTTACCCAGCCACCCGGAAAATATCCGTAAAACTGCCCGCAGACATATCTGCGGCTGTCCGGATGACATCCGAAATACACCTACAATATGATAAACCATTTGCAAAAAGAATACAAGTACAATAGAATAAAAACAGTCAAATCAGAGTAAATTATGGTATATGCCGTTTACCTCAACATTTTGAATAAATAAAAATAACGAAAGGGTCAGCCTATGAAGGTCGTGGGTATTA
>JAILIQ010000114.1 GCA_024695205.1 Lachnospiraceae bacterium | reverse complement strand
AGTTGGATTTTTTCTGCGCAAGCGCCGAATTGCTTGATATCTTAACTGTCGGGACAGGTGATGAAAGAGGTGTTCCGCGTCCTGTCGTAAACAGGATGAGGTGGGCACCTGCAGCCGCAAGTGCAGTCACAGCCACCATATCGTTTCCGGGGCCTTCAAGCAGATTCAGTCCTTTGGTCTTTACCTGCTCTCCGTATTTGAGAACGTCACATACCGCAGAACTTCCCGATTTCTGAACACAGCCGAGCGATTTGTCCTCAAGAGTCGTGATACCGCCCTGCTTGTTTCCGGGTGAAGGATTTTCGTAAATGACCTGATTATGACGCTCATAATACTCCTTGAACCCGTTGATCAGATCTACAGTCTTCGCAAATACGGTCTCATCCTTGGCTCTGTTCATGAGAAGCTGCTCGGCGCCGAACATTTCGGGCACTTCGGTCAGGATGCTCGAGCCGCCCATTGAAGTGATGATATCCGAAAAACGGCCTACGAGCGGATTGGCGGTAATTCCTGAGAATCCGTCACTGCCGCCGCATTTTAAACCGACTGTCAGTTCCGAAACGGGGATCTCGACACGTTTGTCCTGCGATACAATATCCGCAAGTTCACGGATCAGCTTTCTGCCTTCTTCGATCTCATCTTCGGCATTCTGGCAGACAAGATATCTTACACGTTCCTCATCGATGCCTTCAAGATACTTTTTCATGTGGCCGAGATTATTGTTCTCGCATCCGAGGGAAAGTATCAAAACTCCTCCGCAGTTCGGGTGTTTGGCTATGCAGCCAAGGATATCCGCAGTATTCTCCTGATCGTCACCCATCTGTGAACAGCCGTAGGGATGCGTCATAGCGACTATTGCGTCAATATTCGTTAAATCGACGTCATCCGGCGCATCATGAGTAAATTCTCTCGCAAGCTCCTCTGCGATGTGATTGACACACCCTACAGTCGGCACGATCCATATTTCATTGCGGATGCCCGCTTTTCCGTTCTTTCGTCTGTAACCCATGAAGCATGACGGAAGATCGCAGTCCGGTGTTCTGACGGCTGTTTCGACCGGAGCATAGGTATACTCAAGCTGGCCTGACAGACCTGTTTTAACATTATGCACATGTACCCAGCTTCCGGCAGGTATCGCTTCCCTGGCCTTTCCGATGGGATTGCCGTATTTGATCACGGCTTCGCCTTCGGCTATATCACGCAATGCACATTTATGACCCGCAGGAATATCCTGCTTAACGGTTACGCCCGTACCTTCAAGCTCGGTACCTGCTCCTACCGCTTCAAGTATGACCGCCACATTGTCCGACGGATCGATTTTCAAATATTTTTTCATGTCGTTCTCCTGATTTTTGACCCTGTGACTCTGCTTTCACTGGGCTGCTCGGGTTTTGCCCTATAGCCCTGTTTTCATTGGCCTGCCCGGGTTTTGACCCTGTGACCCCGTCCCTGTGGCTCATTATGCCCTCAGCTGCTTAAGGTCTTCGGCAACCTGCGCCTTGAACAGTTTGAGGCCTTCAGGATCCATTTTTGAAAATGCGTCTTTTTCAAACTCAATATACTTGTCGGTAAGAACATCAGCCTCATCCTTGCTGTTGGCGGCGAAGAAATCGAGCACGGCCGCATCGTCGCGGATAAGATATGTTCCGTCTCCCCTGTGTCCGACAAGAGCGCCTTCGCCACGTTCATCGGTACTGTAGAATCGGATCAGGGCTGCAAGTGAAAATGCAAGGTTCTTAGGCACTTTCTTAAATCTGTTATAATACTCGATCACGCTCGGAAGGCATCTTGCACGCCATTTTGAAACGGAATTGAGCGCTATCGAAAGAAGCTCGTGACGAATGAAAGGATTCTCGAAACGGTTCTTTACAGCATCGGCGAATTTCAGCAGATCCTCCTTGGGAAGATCGAGTGTGGGAATGATCTCTTCGTAAATAGTCTCATGCATGAAATCGGCGATCTTCGGATCCTGCATGGATTCGAGCACGGTATCGTGTCCAGTCAGATACGAATAAAGCACGAATGATGTATGAGCTCCGTTCAGTATGCGGACCTTACGCTGTTTATAAGGCTTCTGGTTGTCTGTAAAGATAACAGGAAGACCGGTCTTGACAAGCGGGAATTCCTCGCTTATATCCTTGGCCGACTCAATGACCCAGAGACCGAAAGGCTCCGCCGTAACAAGCAGTCTGTCCTCATAGCCGAGATCCTTCCAGATATTCTCGATCTCTGTGCGGGGATAGCCGGTAACGATACGATCAACAAGCGTTGAGGTGAAAATGCAGCATTCATCGACCCATTTTTCAAATTCCGCGGAAAGCCCCCAGTTCTTTATCTGGGACATTACACACTTCTTCAGCATGATACCGTTGTCATCGATAAGCTCGACGGGGAGCATTACAAGTCCCTTGTCGGCAGCACCGTTAAACTCTGTGAATCTTTCATACAGGAATTTGGTCAGCTTGCCGGGATAGCTCTTCGGAGGGCATAATTCGATAGAATCGCTTTCGTCATATACGATACCTGCTTCGGTGGTGTTCGAAACAATGTATCTGAGCGAAGGAAGCTTCGCATAGGCTGCGTAACGCTCATACTCACCGTAGGAATCAACAGCATCGGCTACCGAAGTGATAACACGCTTTTCGATCTGTTCACCGTTGTCGCCCTTACCGCGCAGAAGTACGGTATAGTTGTAATCCTGTTTTTTGAACTGATCGAGATTGCCAAATTCGATGGGCTTTACAAGAACGATGTCCCCGTCAAAGGTTCCTCTTTCGTTCATGATATCGATAAAATAATCCACGAAGGCCCTTAAGAAATTGCCTTCGCCAAACTGGAGCACCTTGATATCGCGCTTCTTTTTTGCAAACATAGCTGCACTCATCTCGTCCATTGTAATAATCTCCTTTTTTAATAGTTGTTTTGTTGGATCATTTTTTAATTCATCGCTGATAATTAAGTACTTCTCAAGGCTTACGCATGATAAAAACAAAAAGATCGTTTTCATCGTTTTTTCATTCTTCTATGTAAGCTCTTACAGCCTTTATAATATATTATTTTTTTACCATCGTCAAGTAACTTTTCAAGGTTTTTGGGTAAATCTGCACAAAAAGCTTGCATTATTCCGTTCCCTCAACTATAATAAATAAAGCACCAAAACAGGTTTTTACATAAAAATGTAATTGCTTACATCCGTACTGTTCACAAAATAGTTTTTTATGGAGAAATGTAATGACTATTTACGATATTTCACAGAAAGCAGGCGTTTCCATCGCCACTGTATCAAGAGTCCTTAACGGCAGTGAGAAAGTCAGTCCCAAGACACGGCAGAAGGTCCTTGCCGTTATGGAAGAATGCTCTTACACTCCCAACGCATTTGCACGCGGTCTCGGTCTCAACACCAGCAACACGATCGGCATCATGTGTGCGGATTCTTCGGATCTGTACCTTGCCAAGGCTGTTTACTATCTTGAACAGTTTCTTCGTGAAAAGGGCTATGACAGCATTCTTTCGTGCTGCGGTTATGAACTTGAAAATAAGATCAATTCGATAAACCTTCTGCTTTCAAAGAAAGTCGACAGCATTATCCTGGTAGGTTCGAACTTTATCGAACCACGTGACGAAGACAACGCCTATATTCGTGAAGCCGCGAAGCAGTGCCCCATCATGATCCTGAACGCCGATTATGTCAACGACAATATATACTGCTGTCTTTGCGATGATTACCACGCCACTTACAGCGCAACCGAAAGCCTGATCAAAAACGGCCGCAGAAAAATAGTCTATATTTACAACTCCACTTCCTACAGCGGTTCGAAAAAGCTTGCGGGATATGTTGATGCGATGAAGGCACACGATCTCGAAGCCGTTACCGAATTTGTGAGCAAGCAGTACGAGACTTCCGCCGAAGTCCTTGAAACCTTTGAGGATCTTCAGAAGCTCTACAGCAACGGCAACAAGATCGATGCGGTTCTCGCAAGCGAAGATCTTCTTGCTGCCGGAGCGATCAAATTCATCATGCGTACCGGCCTGAGATGTCCTGAGGATGTAGCTGTCATAGGCTACAACAATTCCATACTTTCCGTCAGCAGCGAGCCGGAGATCACTTCGATCGACAACCGCCTTGAACTGTTGTGCAAGCAGCTTGTCTCAAATGTCGTCAATGTACTCGACGGCAGCGAAGTACCGACAAAAACCATTTTCTCAGGGCTTCTCGTCAAAAGACAGACAACATAATAAAACAGGCAGCATAATAAGACAGGCAGCATAAAAAACAAGACAACTAAAAAACAAGACAAAAAAAGGCCGGTGCATCTGACAGCTTTCATGCACCGGTCCATATTTATTTTTCTATGCATTCTTCGGTTTCATTATCGAAAAGGTAGATGTATTTATACGGGATCGCAAAACTGATCTCGCTGTCCATCTCGGGTGTGTCGTGTGGATCTATCTTCAGGATGGAATTGGTCCCCTCGATGTCGATATATACGTTGGTATTGTCGCCGAGCAGCTCGGTCAGCTCAACTTTGCACTTTAAGACCACACTGTCCGCGGGAGCGCTGCCTTTTACGAGCACGGCATGTTCAGGCCTGAATCCGAGAACAACCGTCCTGCCTTCGAATCGGTCTGCAACCTTCTTCGATGCAAAGTCACCGAGGTTGACGGTATTCGATCCGATACTGAAGCTGCCGTTCTTTACACCGGCTCTTATAAAGTTCATCGGAGGTTCTCCGATAAATCCGGCAACAAACATATTTACGGGATTAAAATACAGATCATAGGGCTTGCCCACCTGCTGGATGTAACCGTCCTTCATGACAACGATCCTGTCTGCCATTGTCATTGCTTCCGTCTGATCATGCGTTACATAAATAGTGGTCGCTCCGGTCTCGCGGTGTATCTGTGTGATCTCGGAACGCATCGTAACACGCTGTTTGGCGTCAAGGTTGGACAAGGGCTCGTCCATAAGGAATATGCCGACCTTGCGGATAATGGCACGTCCTACCGCCACACGCTGGCGCTGTCCGCCTGAAAGCTCTCTGGGCTTGCGGTCGAGATAGTCCGTAAGACCAAGAACCTTCGCAGTCGCGAGCACCTTTTCTTCGATCACGTCCTCGTCAACTCCCTGAAGCGTAAGGCCAAAGCTCATGTTGTCATATACCGACATGTGCGGATACAGGGCGTAGCTCTGGAATACCATCGCAACCTCGCGCTCTCTGGGACCTTTTTCGTTGACACGCTTGCCGTTTATCAGGAACTCACCCTTGGAAATGCTCTCAAGGCCGGCGATCATACGCAGTGTTGTCGATTTTCCGCAACCTGAAGGACCTACGAATACAATGAATTCACCTTTTTCAATTTCAAGGTTAAAATTATGTACCGCATGAAATCCGTTGGGATAGATCTTATTGATTCCTGTCAGAGTTAGGTACGACATGTCTTATCCTCCATGTTTCTTTTCATAAAACGGGCATTCCCTTTAAAACGATCTTTTTTCGCAAATAACCGGTTCTGATACATCATCTTACGGCTGATGATTTTGCATCGGACAATATCTTTGTAAACAGATTCCGGGCACCGACCAGAGCCTGATCGATGATCAGTCCGAAAACTCCGTAGAGCAGCGGTCCCACGCTAAGCACCGTGGCATCTTCTCCTGCTATTCCCGTAACAGCCATATTTATCGCTCCGTATACCGATACTATGCAGTACACGACAGGTACGGCGTACAGCAGATTCAGCGGGAACGACCAGTATTTCCGGGTCCTTACCATCAGGTACCTGTCATTGGCTCCCTCCTCCGGCTCGATGAAGCGTATGAGTTTGTTCGTAAGAAGATCCGTAACAACTCCGGTCGCTATCATCAAAACGAAGAT
This sequence comes from Lachnospiraceae bacterium, assembly GCA_024695205.1. Taxonomy (GTDB): domain Bacteria; phylum Bacillota; class Clostridia; order Lachnospirales; family Lachnospiraceae; genus RUG11977. The sequence goes on along the minus strand of JAILIQ010000114.1, from coordinate 8,430 downwards.
CATATCATAAATACCGGTAACATAAGTTCCCAGTCCGAGGAAGAAGAAAAAGCAGATAGCACCGTGAAACCAGAATTTGATGAACATCACCTTAACAATATTCGGTATGCGGAATTTCTTCCTGCCGCTTACCTTGGCGATCTCTTCGTCACTGACTGCCGGAACGTTTTCCTTTGATGCCGTAACAAGCTTTTCTACGGCATCGGTTTTCAGATCGTAAAAATCCGAAGTGCTTTTTCCATGGTCTTCAGCACGCTCCGGTAATTCGGGAGAATGCTTTTTTTTCTTTTTATCAGGCAATTCCTTTATACCTCACCGTCAATATCGATCTTGTCAAGCTTGCCATAACCTTCGACCTCGATCGATGTATTGATCTTCTTAAGAAGTCTGCCGTATACGGGCATGAGCGCAATGAGCACAGCCACGATGAAGATCAGGATAATGTGTATCAGTACGACCTTGTCGGCTGCAAAGATATAAGGATTCTCATCAAGTACACGCCGGAATTCTTCCTTGGCTGCCGCTTCGGCGATCCTGGTGCGGTAGAAGATATCAGCTGTGATTATGATCGCAAATATGGCGTACATAAGCACGAGCATCGGTACATTGGCCTTCTTGCGCTTCGGAAATGCATTCAGGAAGCAGACGAATACAAGTATCGAGAACAGCATGGTTATGAACCCGAATAATCCCATATTCCTGCCCTGCACCTTGGCGGTCGTATTCGATATCTTGGTCAGGTTCAGCGAATAATACAGAAATGCTCCCGCAAGAACAATACCCGCAAATATCTGGGGGTTGCGCTTAATTGAAACAAGCATTTTTCTGAAAAATTCCTTCATTCCGAAACTCCTCCGTTACCCGGTTGCCCGGTTACTAATATAACTCCGCGACTTTATCGTGCTATTTCAAAACATCCCGTCATATATCTCATCGAATGGCTTTGGTTGTTTCCTTGTCGAAGAAATGAACTCTGTCAAACGAAACCTTTACTTTGACTCCGGAAGTAAAATTACACCATTCACGGAATTTACATACGATCTTCGAATGTCCGGTCGAACCGTGTACAAGAGTTGTCTGGCCGAGGTTCTCATTGAGACTGACAGTAACATTGACTCCGCCGCCTTCTATTTCGGCAAGATCTCTGTCAGAAAGATCTCCGGGAACACTTCCGTCAACCGCCACCACATTCTCCGGACGTACGCCGAGCACAACTTCCTTGCCCTCATAAGCCTGAAGCAGTGCAAAATACTGTCCGCCCGCCTTAAATCTGAAATCATCGCAGACGAAGCTGCCCTTTTCAACCCTGCCTTCAAAGAAATTCATCGGAGGCAGTCCGATAAAGCTTGCAACAAACAGATTTGCCGGTGTATCGTAAAGCTCAAGCGGTGTACCGATCTGCTGTACATATCCCATCGACATGCAGACGATCCTGTCGGCAAGCGTCAGAGCCTCGGTCTGATCATGAGTCACATAGATCATTGTCGCCTTGAGTCTCTTGTGAAGAAGCAGGATCTCACGTCTTGTCGCTCCTCTTAACTTCGCATCAAGGTTCGAGAGGGGCTCATCAAACAAAAATACCTTCGGAGTACGCACAATCGCACGTCCCATTGCAACACGCTGCCTTTGTCCGCCCGAAAGCTGTGAAGGTTTCTTGTTCAGCTGGTCGGTAAGGCCCAGTATTTCGGCAGCCGCAAGAACCTTCTGGTGGATCACGTTCTTGTCTTCCTTGCGAAGTACCAGTGAAAATGCCATATTTTCATAGACCGTCATATGTCCGTACAAGGCATAATTCTGAAATACCATCGCAATATCGCGGTCCTTGGGCGGCATCGTCGTAATGTCCTTGCCGTCGATCAGAAGCCTGCCGGCTGAAATATCTTCAAGTCCCGCAACCATACGGAGTGTGGTTGACTTGCCGCAGCCTGAAGGACCGACCAGAACGATCAGCTCGCCGTCATTTATGTCCAGATTGAAATCAAATACAGCCTGAACCTTATTGTCGTAAATCTTGTCAAGATGCTGCAGATTTAAGGTTGCCATACAGAGTCTCCCTTTAATGTAAATAAATACACCTTTAATGTGCCTTCGCCGCAAGCTCAGCCTCATATGCGGTGAGCTGCCTGCTGCGGATCATCCCGATGATCCCCGCTATTATGCAGATCGAACCGGATGCCACCAGATAAAAGATCACTCTTGTGTGCTGTGCCGCATCCATAACAGTCTGGTCGTTGACTACCGCATTGGACGCCATCCTCGGGATAATGAATATCCTGACAAACTGCAGGCATCCAATCACTATCAGTGTTACGGCATATCCGAAATGATATCTCTTCACCCCTTCGGAACACAGAAAGCCGAAAAGCATGAACAAAAGATTGTAGATTATCGAAATACCTGTGATGTAGGAGTAATAATAACTACCCACATCGGATTTATATATATTGACAAAAAAGAAAACATTGAACAGGATCGCAAGAAGCGCGAGTCCTGAAGATAACGAATTTTTCGTGTATCTTAAACGGTCTTTGCGAATCTGCTTCTCATCCATTGGACACCGCTCCCTTCCCCTGACTGATCAGTTTCTTCTCTTCGTTTGTCACTTTTATTTTCCAGATTATGTTGCATATAAGCAATGCTATCGCGATGAATACGATCGCGTAAACAAACTTGCCGATGTCGAACCAGAATGTCGACTCGGTATAATACGATTCCATGATCTCAGCTCTCATCTTAAGAGTCTCGAAATCAACTGTTGTAAGATATTGTTCCTTGTAAAGTGCCAGGTTCTGCAGTGTCCAGATACCCGAACCGATGCCGGCCACGCAGAACGCGCCGATCGCAATGTAATTGCCGATGTAATAACGTCTGCGTACATGTGAATTCATGATCAGGATAAACAATGCAAGCAGGATAAGTATAATACCGGCTTTTGTAAGTGCCTTGTTAAAATCCTGCATGTCGTAGTAAATGCGGGCACCCGCAACTTTATCAAGCTCGGGTTCACTGACCTCGGGCATCATGAAATACAGACTGTCGTACAGATCGGTCATCAGGCCGAGAGAATAGATAAATACCAGCGCGCCCGAAGCAAGCGCTATAAAGCAGACTATCTTCTGAAATTTCATCTGTAGCTTGTACATTTGATCACCCTCCGGCCAAATTAATCATTTTCGTAAACTTAAAAAGCATATTCCCGCCGGGGAAGTTAAGCTTCCCCGGCAGGTATATATACTGTTAACTTTTTACTTAAGAAACTTTATTACCGTAACTTATACGGATCATTGTCCATTGTAGTAGTTAAGAAGTCTTAACCATGCATCATTCTTAAGCATTAAGTACTGCTTGCCGCCCCATGTTCCGGATACGGTGCTGAGAGTCTCTGCCTTTGAAGAGGTTCCTTCACCTGTGTAGCCATGCTGGATGAAATCAACAAGGAGGTTGTAGCCATCCTTCTTGGCCGAGAACTTGTCATTAAGCTCTGTATAAGTCTTTAACTGGTCATTCTCAACGTTGGTGTTGGGAAGAACTGTAGGAATAGATGTATACCAGGGGTTATTGGCAACAGCAAGTACAGGATGCTTGATGGTTCCGAGCCCGATAGCTGTTGAAATGTAGCCTGCACCTTCCTTGCCGACTTCATGAGTACACTGATACTCAAATGCCTGGCTCTTTACGAAGCTCAGGGTCGATCCAAGATAGAAACGTGCATAGTTGGTGTAGTTTCCGCCTGCCTTGTCCCAAAGCTCTGCATAAGTAGCATCTGCTATAACGGGCATTTCCTGACCGTTGAAGCTGAAGGTTGCGCCCTGCTTGATAAATGCCTCGGGACCGTAAGACATAAGGATCATACCGTCCTTGCTGTATGCATAGTCGATAAGAGCGAGGCATGCTTTAAGCTTGTCTTCGTTGCCGTCAACGCCTGCCTTGGAGATTGCCCATGCATCGGTCTTAACCGAACGCCAGGACTCTGTAAATCTCATGTAAACGCCGTCTGCATTGGTTCCGTCATACCAGCGTGCAACAGGAACCATGGCTGCCATGTACTTCTCGCCTTCCTGAAGCTTGGTCTGGTTCATAAGGGTTTGAGTCTGGTTGTAATCGTAGCTCATGAAACCAAGGTCGTTCTCAAGCATGGTTGCCGAGCTCTCGCCCGATGCATCTACAAATGACTGTGAGATCAGGCCTTCCTGTGCCATTGCATGCATTCTTTCCATTGCTGCATAGGTAGCATCTTCCTGACGTCCGTCATGGAGAGATCCGTCGCTCTCAAGATAGAGGAAATCCTGACGGGATTCAAGACCACGAACACCGAAGAGATGTCCTGCAAGTCTGAACATATCAACCTGACGCTGAAGGTTGGCATCCTCACGTGAGAAGATACCCTGAACACTGTCGGTTCCGTTTAATGTCTGTGCATTGGCAACAACGCAGCGAAGAAGAGCTACAAGCTCATCTGCATCCCATGCCGCATTCTGTCCGACGAAGAGGTTGGAACGTGTGGTTCCGTAATATCCGTTATAAGCCTTGTCAATGTAATCACGAAGCATGTTAACGGCATCAACACCGTTCAATGCTCCTGCCGCAAGCTTGTCATTCATCAGCTGAACGATGTTGCCTGCTGCGTCATAATCCTTGCTGATGTTCTCAACGCCGCTGCCGTCAGCCTTAACAACATCGATCGTAACCTTGCCGGAAACAGGCATGTAAGGAGTATAAACCGCTGCCTTAACATTACCCGAAGCTGCTGCAGAGAATGCGCCTTCGCCGTCAAGAAGCTTAACAACCCAGTCGGTTCTCATAAGGGGCATACGCTCGATATCATCAGCACCGTCGAAGTAAGGTGAGAAGTAGATCGCGCCCTTGTTATCGCCTGTTGTTGAACCGGTGATGGAAAGACGAACGATCGAGTTAGCCTCAAGATATGCCTTGAAGTTAGGCATTTTGTCAAGGTAATCGGCGATATTTACAAGATATCCCGAGTTACCGTACTCGGTAAGAGTTGCAGCTGAGCCGGCAACCATATCAACCTCACCGAGCTGCTCTTTCCAGTAATCGAATTCCTTGGATGCCGAGTTGCCCTGGTACTTGTTCTCGAATTTCATACCGAGGATTTCCTCAAGCTTAACCCAGGTAGGCTTTAAATCGCCTGCATGATAGGTCTTACCGTCAGCAAGTGTGATTCCGTCGCCTGCTGTTTCAGCGTCAAAGAAAAGACCTGTCTTGGCACTGTTGTAACCTGTAGCCATACGAAGAACGGTACCTGCCGCAAATGTAAGATCATCTGCCTTCTCGTTGTTCTCAATGACTGTACCTTTACCTGCATCATCATCTTCTACGGGAGCAAGCGTGGGAGCTGCCGTAGCCGTAGGCTTGGGTGTTGATGTTGCTTTTGTTCCGCCGGTTTCGCCGCCGTCATCTTTTTTAGTACAAGCCGCCATTGAAAGGACCATGGCAAGAGCAAGTACAAGTGCGAGAATCGACTTCATTTTTCTCATAAAAACTTTCCTCCTGTAAAATTAAATAAGTTACTTAAAATCTATTGTTACCACACCACCTCAACCGGTTTCGGTGATCGTGGAAGCAATCGCTGAACATTATTCCTTGACGCCGCCCATGTTTACGCCCTTGGCGAAATATTTCTGAATGAACGGATAGATAACAAGGATGGGAACTATCGAGCAGACGATAAGAGCGTAGATAACGGAGTCCGTTGCGTACGGCTTGTTCCAACCGGCTACGAATTCCGGATCAGTGTACTGCTCGAGCTTAAGCCTTACAAATACCTGCAGCGGATGCTCATTGGAATTGGAGATCATCTGTCTTGCCCAGAAGTATCCGTTCCAGCGGGAAATTCCGAAGAACAATGCAACCGTGGCGATCGTCGACTTGCTCATCGGTATGTAGACCTTGTTCAGGACCTGAATCTCCGTCGCACCGTCCACTATCGCTGCCTCTTCTATCTCTGAAGGAACACCTTCAAATGCGTTACGCAGCAGGATGATGTTCATTGCCGCCATACCCATCGCGATAACGACAAGCCATTTGTCGTCCATGATGCCGACCGAATTGAAGACCTTCTTGGTGTTGATGTAATTCAGGTACTGCGGAACGATACCTGCGCTGAACCACATCGTAAATACAAGGAAAAAGTTGAAAGTCTTACGGAACAGCAGCCTCTTCTTGGAAAGCGCATATCCACCGAGTATCGAAACGCCCAGAGCCCAGATCGTACCGTAGAATGTCAGGAACAGAGTGTTGGAATATGAATTCCAGAACATGTTGTTGCCGAACATTTCCTTAAATGCATTAAACTGGATCTCCTTCGGGAACAGAACGACCTGATTGTAATCAACATAATACCTGCCGCTTATCGCCGCCGAGATCGCGTATACAAAAGGATACAGACAGCACAGGGCAAATATCGTCAGCAGAAAGTAGCTGATTATCTTGAAAATCAATTCCGAAATCTCAAGTTTTCTTTTCATGAAAGCCTCCGTTTAGTACAGCGATACGTTTGAAGCCTTGCGGGCCACTGTATTGGCACCAATAACCAGCAGCATTCCGACAACATTGTTCATCATCTCCGCGGCCGAAGCAACACCCTTCATTCCGGCGCTGCTGCCGTCGCCCATTCCCAGTCTGTAAGACAGTGTCGAAACAACATCCGCCGTCATGAATGTATCCTGGTTGTACAAAAGGATTACTTTCTCATAGCCTATGCTGAGCAGCGATCCGATACGCGTGATCAGCATTATGACTATTGTTGAAAGGATACTGGGCAGTACCACGTATCTCATCTGTGACATCTTTCCGGCTCCGTCGATCTGTGCCGCTTCGTAGCTGGTCGGAGAGATCGCGATGATCGCCGCAAAGTAAACTATGCTGTCATATCCGGCACCCTCCCAGATACCGCTTATCTGGTAGATCGCACGGAAGAACGAGGGATTACGAAGAAGTCCGGCCTGACCCACTTCCTGAGTGATCGCTCCGATCTTTACAAGGAACTGGGAGATGATACCCATTCCGGATGTGAGCGAACCCTGCTTTACAAGCAGAGTAACGAGGGTTGTCATAACTACCGTTGACATGAACTTGGGAAGATAAGTAAGGACCTGGTAAACGCTCCTTGCGATATTGGAGCGGATCTCATTAAAGAACAGCGCAAGTATGATCGGCATCGGGAATCCGAAGCACAGACCGTAGAAGCTCAAAAGGAAGGTATTGCGCAGCGCTCTCCAGAAATAAGTCGACTGTGATCCGACGATCAGGGTCTTAAATGCCGAAAAGCCCGAATACGCCTGATCCGCAACCGGCTTTACCACATCATAGACCTTGAAGCATCCGAGGAGTTCATACATCGGGAAGTAACGCCAGAACAGGAATACGAGGATCATCGGAACAAGCATCAGGTACAGACGCCAGTCCTTGATGACGGCCCGTCCGACATTGAGCCAGTAATGCTTTTCAACATCGTCTCTGACAGCCTGCTCGGGATCTTCCGAATACAGACCCGTTTTCTCATCGTAAATCAGATAATCGGCAGCATTCTTCTTCATGCTATAAAACCTCCACGTCCGGAACCGGTGTTCCTGCTATTGGTCATCAATCGTAACGTGCTGTAAAAAATACCCGGATCAGAAACCGGCATTCTCCCTCTCACGCTCCCTGCGTTCGCGGTCGAGCCGGAAAAGATAATCCTTCTGGTCTTCGAAAATGCCTTCGGCATTGCGTACCGCAAGCACCGCGACCAGAGCAAATACATAACTGAGGAGATCGGTCGTGACAAACTGGACTATCATGACCGGATCGGCGCCGAACGCCAGCGAGACAAGATATCTGCCGAGGCAGGCGGCGATGAATGTGATACTTACATAAGCTGCGGAAAGAAGGACATCCTTTCTGATCTTCTCCCTTCCGACCGCTTTCACAAATAAAAGGACCACCATCGCAAGCAGATTGCCGATACAGTAGATCGCGAACTGGCTTGCCGAAGCGCCCGATGCGATACAGAAAACAAGACCGCCCGCTACCGCCGAAACAGCACCGAAGCTTCTCCAGCGCATGATCTCGAGTGACATGAACAAAATGTTGAGCGACAGCGTATAAGGCAGTTCCGGGAACCATCTGCGGGCTCCCAGTACGATCAGTACCTCGGCAACTGAAAACATTAAAGTCATGACCGCGATATTGATCAATCTGTATCGGTTAAATGTAAGTGCTTTCATTTTTAAAAAATACCTTTTTTTCACTTGTGTAGTTAATATAATAAAGCATATTTGATACTATGTCAACAAAAAAATGAAATAAACGATGCATTCTAATGTAAAAAATGAACAAAATATTGAAATTAACGGCTTTTTTTGATATAATAATTTTCGAAAAAAGCCTGATTTTGTAAAAGCGCTTACATTATCCGCCGTATATTAA
>JAILIQ010000109.1 GCA_024695205.1 Lachnospiraceae bacterium | reverse complement strand
GAAAAGCCTGTTGTCAAGGTGATCCCACTGGGCGGCCTTGAACAGATTGGAATGAACATAACCGCATTCGAATACGGAGATTCGATCATCGTGGTAGATTGCGGTATTGCTTTTCCTGAGGATGATATGCTGGGTATTGACCTTGTTATTCCGGATATAACATATCTGAAGGAGAATGCGGAAAAAGTCAAGGGTTATGTAATCACGCACGGACATGAGGATCATATCGGTGCGTTGCCTTATATTTTGAACGATATTCCGGCGAACGTGTATGCCACGAAGCTTACGATCGCCCTTATTGAAAATAAAGTTAAAGAGCATCCGATCCCGAAGAAGGCACGACTGAAGGAGATGAGCTACGGACAGAGCGTCAATCTCGGAGATTTCAGGGTGGAGTTCATAAGGACCAATCACAGTATTGCGGATTCGGCGGCTCTTGCTATCAATTCACCTGCAGGGACGATTATCCATACAGGTGACTTTAAAGTCGATTATACACCTGTTTACGGACAGACGATCGATCTTTGCAGATTTGCGGAATACGGTAAAAAAGGCGTGCTTGCGCTGATGTGCGATTCAACCAATGTAATGCGCCCCGGATTTACGATGTCCGAGAGGACTGTCGGAAAAACATTCGATACCGTATTTGCCGAGAATTCTATGAGCAGGATCATTGTAGCCACATTTTCATCCAATGTGGACAGGATCCAGCAGGTGATCAATTCCGCCGAGAAATTCGGGCGCAAGGTTGTCGTCGAAGGACGCAGCATGATCAATGTGATCACTGCGGCGAAGGAGCTCGGATATATAACGGCAAAAGAGAATACGCTCATCCCGATCGAGAATATGAAAAACTTCCCGAACGAAGAGCTGGTGCTGATCACAACCGGAAGTCAGGGAGAGGCGATGGCGGCACTTTCCAGGATTGCCGCCAATATCCATAAAAAGGTTTCGATCTCACCCGGAGATGTTGTTATCTTCAGTTCTTCACCGATTCCCGGCAATGAGAAGAATATTTCCAAGGTTATCAATGAGCTTACCATGAAAGGGGCCAAGGTAATATATCAGGATGTTCATGTATCGGGACATGCCTGTGCCGAAGAGATCAAGCTGATCTATGCGCTTACCAAGCCGAAGTATGCGATCCCCGTTCACGGCGAATACAGGCATCTTGCGGCACATAAGGAGCTTGCCATAACGATGGGCGTGCCCAAGGAGAATGCTTTCATACTCTCCGCGGGTGATGTGCTGTCCCTGTCTGCGGACAAGGCAGCGGTTACGGACAAGGTAACGACAGGCGGAATACTTGTTGACGGACTCGGAGTCGGAGATGTCGGCAATGTAGTGCTTCACGACAGACAGCTCCTGTCGGAAAACGGACTTATCATTGTCGTAATGGCGGTGGAGACCGCGACCGGAGAAATAGTCTCGGGTCCGGATATCATTTCAAGAGGTTTTGTTTACATGAAGGAATCCGAGGTGCTCATTGCTGAGCTTACCGATGTCGTAAATGAGACGATCGATGACTGCTTCTACAGGAACATTACCGACTGGATTAAACTTAAAAACAGGATCAGGGATTCCTTAAGCGATTATCTCTGGAAGCGGATGAAACGTAATCCGGTGATCCTGCCGATCGTTATGGAAGTTTAAATTTGGAAGTTTTAAATTGAAATCTGGCTTATCACTGCGGAGGAAAGAATAAAGTATGAGCTCAAGAGGATCGTCAAAGGTGGCGCGTCTGCTGTTGAACATGTCGGTGGTGATCCTCACCATCGGGATCGCGATCATTTTTTATGTGGCCGTTGCATACGGGATAAGAAGAGCCGCGAATTATTCATATGACTTTGCTTATCAGATATTCGGAGATGTGGCTGTTGAGGCTGCACCGGGGAGAGATGTCAAGGTGACTATCATGAAAGGCGAATCCACAATGAATATCGCGAGCAAACTTCAGGACGCCAAGGTTATAGTGAATAAATATTCTTTTTTCGTAAAGCTGAAACTCATGGAGCTCGGAAAGAAGGACAACGATCCGGAGACCTCCAAATATGACGTGATGCCGGGTACTTATATATTGAATACGTCAATGTCATATAACGAAGTGCTTGATATCATTTCGGACTATTCAAAGTCGATCGAACAGGAAACCACAGTAGAGGATGTTGAATCGACACCGTAAGAAAAGTGATTGTCGAGACTGTACCGTAAGGATATTGATTATATGATCGTAGACGAACATATCAGAGATTATCTTTTTTCGCTTGATGGCGAATTACCGCAGTTTCTTGCTGAATTGGAAGACCGTGCCCTGGCACAGGGGGTTCCGATCATCAGAAGAGATACCCAGAGTGTACTAAAATTTTTGATCAGGAAAGAAAAGCCGGAAGCGGTTCTTGAGATTGGAACCGCTGTCGGCTTCTCGGCATTATTTATGCTTGAATTTCTGCCTGAAGGAGCGCATATCACCACGATCGAGAAGGTAGGAATGAGACTTAAGGAAGCACGTAAGAATCTTGCCGGAAAGGACCGGATCACACTGATCGAGGCCGATGCGACAGAGGCTTTGGAACAACTGGTTTTATCAGGCAGGAAATTTGACATGATATTTCTTGATGCGGCAAAAGGACAGTACGGTTCATGGCTTGAGCAGATATTGAAACTTCTTGAAAAGGGCGGGCTTTTGGTCACCGACAACTGTCTGCTCGACGGGAGCATCGCGGAATCAAAATTTGCGATAGAACGCAGGGACAGGACGATCCACAAAAGGATGCGCGAATATCTTTATGAGATCACTCATTCGGAAATGCTGGATACGGTGATATTACCGACAGGGGACGGTCTGGCCGTTTCCTGCAGATTATGATCCGGCAGTCAGACTGGGAAGGTCTCAAAAACGACAAAATCATAACAGAACGATAAGAAATAAAGAGACTATGAAAAAACCGGAATTATTAATGCCTGCGGGCAGCCCTGAAGTACTTAAGACAGCGATCCTGTTCGGCGCGGATGCTGTGTATATCGGAGGCGATCTGTACTCATTAAGGGCAAAAGCGAAGAATTTCTCCCAAAAGGATATCACCGAATCGGTGCAGTACTGTCATGAACGGGGACGAAAGCTGTATGTGACCGTCAATATCACGGCACACAACGAAGACCTGGAAGGTGTCAAGCAGTATCTTGAGTTCCTTAACACAGCAGGACCCGACGGGCTTATCATTTCAGATCCCGGAGTATTTATGCTTGCAAAGGAAAATGCGCCGGATCTGGAGCTTCATGTCAGTACACAGGCCAATAATGTCAATTATCTGACTTTCCGCTTCTGGTATGAGCAGGGGGCCAAAAGAGCTGTTTCGGCTAGAGAGCTTTCGATCGGCGAAATAAAGGAACTCAGGGAAAAGATCCCGGAGGATATGGAGATAGAGAGCTTTGTTCACGGAGCGATGTGCATCTCTTATTCGGGAAGATGCCTTCTGAGCAATTATCTTGCGGGACGTGATGCCAATATGGGTGAGTGTACGCATCCCTGCAGGTGGAAATATTACCTCACCGAGGAAACAAGACCGGGCGAGTATATGCCTGTAGAGGAAAACGAGCGCGGAACATATATTTTCAATTCGAAAGACCTGTGTATGGTCGATCATATACCGGAGATGGTAGAGGCAGGCATAGACTCCTTTAAGGTTGAAGGAAGGATGAAGACCGCTTTATATGTGGCGACCGTAACAAGGGCCTACAGGGCGGCGATCGATGATTATTTTGAAGACCCTGAAAAATACCGAAAGAATATACCGGTCTATCTTGAAGAAATAGCAAAGTGCACCAACAGAAGATTTACAACGGGATTCTTTTTCGGAAAACCCTCAGCCGAATCCCAGGTATATGAAAACAGCACCTATGTCAAGGAATACGTCTACTACGGAACGGTTGAAAAGGCCGAAAAAATTGCGGATCGGACTGTATGCAGATTTGAACAGAAGAATAAATTCTGTGTGGGCGATACGCTTGAGGTGCTTGCTCACGGCAGGATAGAGCCTGAATTTGTAAAAGTAATATCCATTTGCGACGATGAAGGCAATGAGATGATGAGTTGTCCCCATGCATCTCAGATGATAAATGTTACGTTTGAAGGAAATATTTCCGGGGGAGATCTGTTAAGAGGATATAATCCGTCCGGAAAATAACGGCGTCATTGACCGGATCGTTTGCCGGAAGGATTTTTACGGGATTTAATCAGATCAGCATTCAGACCCGCATGATCATAAATGATAACGAAAGGAATGTCTATGCAGGAGCTTACAAGAGCGGCTATCAGAAATCTGGCAGTTAGTTCGACTGTGTATGCCAGAGGTATTCAATTATACAGATCGGGCGCCGTAAAAGGCATTTCGGTACAGAGAACCACGGGACAATTCAGGATCAGTGTAATGGACAGTTACGAATATACCGTTACGATCGATGAAAAGTCCGATACGGAGATCGTCTATACCTGCAACTGTGCATCCGCGGTGAAGGAAAAGGGCGCCTGCAAGCATGTTGTTGCCGGACTTTTCTCTGTACTTAAGCATCAGGAACATGAAAAACTGAAAGCTCTTCCTACTCCCGAAGACAGAAGAGCCTGCTCGGTCATGGACTTTTTCAGGGGACAGGAAGATCTTGTCCAGCCGATGGACGTTTATCATATCGAGCCGGTGATCACAGTTCCCAAAATGCTCAACACCAGCGAGGGCAATGCATTTCTGTCCTTAAAATGCGGGCATGACAGGCTGTATAAGGTCCAGAATCTCAAGAAATTCGTGACCGACTATATTCAGAAAAACGATATCATTCTCGGAAAAGATTTCAGGTTTATTTACTATGAGAGCGAATTTGACCATTCTTCCCAGGAGATACTCAACTTTATAATCGAAGCGCTTGATATTCTGGGAATGGATGACAATATGTCCACTGCCGGCGTTTTCGAGCGTTCAAGGATGATGCTCACGCAGACGCTGCTGCTCAGACTTCTCGGGATCATAGGAAAAGGCACATTTACTCTGAATCTGTATGATACGACTTACGAGAATGTAAGAGTGTTCAACCAGAATCCGAATATCAAATACGATCTTGATGTTGTGGATGATTCGATAATGCTTGATTACCGCGACAAGGAGGCTGTATTTTCGCTGTCAAAGAGCGGTGAGCTGATCTATTACAACGGAGCCGTTTTTATTCCCGATACGCGGTTTAAACGTAATTATGCACCATTCTTCAACAGTCTGGGGCCGGATAAGCCGCCTCTGATCTTCAGGGGCGCCAATAAACAGCGTTTCCTTGAAGAAGTTCTGCCCAAGATCGGTGACAGCATGGACATCGATATTCCCGATGAGCTTGCCGACAGATATATATCGCCCGAATTCGGATGCAATATATATTTTGACAGATATGCGGGCGGGATCAAGGCCGAAGTTCATTACATCTACGGGGAATTCGAATTCAATTCCTTCGAAAATCCCCAGTCGGATTATTATATAATCGTACGCAGGAAGAACGAAGAAGACAGTGTTATAGAAAGGCTTGAAGAGTTCGGATTTGAAGCAAGGAGCGGCTTTTATCTGCTGAAAAGCGAGTCGGGGATCTATGATTTCCTGACGGGAGACAGATCGGGGCTGGCTTTGCTTGCGGAACTGTATTATTCCGAAGAATTCCACAAGCTCAGGATCGTGAGCGGCAAAGGCTTCAATATCGGTCTGCGTGTGAGCAGCGAGATGGACCTTCTTGAAATGGATTTCGGCTATTCGGACATGTCCGAGGAGGAACTTCAGAATCTGTACAGGTCCTTGCGTGTAAGGAAAAAGTATTACAGACTGCAGGACGGCAGCTTTATTGACCTTACGAGCAGTGATTTCGAACGGCTAATGGATATTTTCGACAACCTCGGGGTCTCGTCGAAAAATATAGGAGAGAGAGGTATAAAGCTTAGCAAGAGCAATGCCTTTTATCTTGAGGACGCACTTGACGGGTGCGGCTTTACGGTTGAGAAAAATGAGGACTTTGTTCACCTGATTGACAATATCAGAAATGCCGAACAGGAAGATTATCAGGTTCCCGAAGGTATAAGTGCCGATCTGAGAGGCTATCAGGAAATAGGATACCGTTGGCTCATGACTCTGGCTCATAACAGTCTTGGAGGGATCCTTGCGGATGATATGGGTCTTGGTAAGACTCTTCAGACTATCGTTTATATACAGGCTATGAAATCGCGCGGTGAGGGAGACAGGCATTTCCTGATCGTCTGCCCGAGCTCGATAGTCTTTAACTGGATGGACGAGATCAACGGGTTCGCACCGGGACTGACCGCATGTGTTGTGATCGGTCTGCCCGAGGACCGCAGAAAGCTGATAGAAAGTTATGCCGACTATGATATCCTGATCACATCATACCCGCTGATGCGCAGGGATGTATCCATTTACAGGAATATCATGTTCAATTCGGTATTTCTTGATGAAGCGCAGTTCATTAAAAATGCCGCTTCGATCAATGCCCAGTCGGTTAAGCTTTTGCGTGCGGAACACCGTTTTGCCCTTACCGGTACACCCATCGAGAATTCACTCTCGGAGCTGTGGTCGATATTTGACTTTATAATGCCGAATTTCCTTATGGCGCATTCGCGGTTTGTGCAGCGGTATGAAAAGCCGATCATCGGCGGTGATGAGAGCGTGCTGGCGAATCTGAACACCAGGATCAGGCCGTTCGTTATGAGACGAATGAAAAAGGAAGTCTTAAAGGAACTGCCCGATAAGGTTGAGGAGAAGATGGTAACGCCGCTGAGCGATGAGCAGAGAAAACTGTATATCAGTTATGTCGGCAGCATCCGTTCCGATCTTTTCGGAGAGATCGACAATACAGGTATTGAGAAGAACCAGATGAAGATCCTGGCGGCACTTACCAGACTGCGCCAGATATGCTGTCATCCGTCGACATTTCTTGAGGATTATACAGGCGGAAGCGGTAAGCTTGATCTGCTCCTCCAGCAGCTTGACATCGCCCTTGCCAACGGGCACAGGACACTTGTATTTTCACAGTTTACAACGATGCTCGATATAATACGCAAGGAACTCGATGAGCGCAACCTTAATTATTTCTATCTTGACGGACAGACCAAGCCCGAAGAGAGGCTTGACATGGCTAAACGTTTCAATAACGGTGAAGGCGATGTTTTCCTCATATCGCTGAAAGCGGGCGGTACAGGACTTAACCTGATCGGAGCAGATACGGTCATTCATTACGATCCCTGGTGGAATCCGGCTGTCGAGGACCAGGCGACCGACCGTGCCTACAGGATCGGTCAGACAAGCAATGTATATGTATTGAAGCTGCTTACGAAGGGAACGATTGAAGAAAAGATATATAAGCTTCAGCAGGAGAAGAAAAAACTGTCGGATTCGGTAATAGAATCCAAGGAAGTATTCATCAGTTCACTTACAAGAGAAGAACTCGAGGATATATTCTCCTTCGACGGCGCATGAGATTAAAAAACCGCCCGTCAGATCCGAAAAATACGGAGCTGACGGACGGTTTGTTTTTTGGAAATGAAAGTGATGGGTGTTTACTTGTCTTTTGCAGCATCACCGGAAGGATTGATGCGCGAAAATACCATATCATAGCCATCGTTGCCGTAATTTAACGAACGGTTGACACGGCTTATCGTAGCGGTGGATGCACCTGTTTTTTCCGCAATGTCAAGGTAGGTCTTGCCGGCGCGTAACATTGCCGCCACTTCGAAGCGCTGTGCAAGTGAGAGCAGTTCATTTATAGTGCATACATCTTCAAAAAAATCATAACATTCTTTTTTATCTTTGAGGCTTAAGATAGCATCAAAAAGGAAGTCTACTGCTTCGGTATGGATCTTGGGGTTCATATTCGGCACCTCTTTTATAGTGTAATTATTTATCATTGTTGCATGATATAATTTTAATACTTTGCAGAACTAAAGTAAAGTATTTTTTTAATGTTAGCAATATATGTAATAATATGCTATCATTTATATGATTACTAACTCTAAACATGAGGTCTGGAAAGTTTGAAAGTTCTTATGAACTTTCAAACTGCATGCATCGGTGCCGAGAGCGCCACCGATGCGACCATCAGTCATTCGCTGCGCTCTCGGGATGAGGGTAAAAATGAGTGAAAATAAACTGAAAAAAGGCGTTGAATATGAGGGGATCGTTACCGGTTATGAATTTCCCAACAAGGGAACGGTATACATCGAAGGTGAAAAAGTCCGCATAAAAGAAGCTCTTGAAGGGCAGAAGATAAGATTTACCATAGGGAAACTGCGTAACGGACGCGCTGAGGGCAATCTTAAAGAAGTGATCGAAAGATCGCCTTTAGAGTCAAGGGAGCCGGCATGCCCTCATTTCGGAAAATGCGGCGGGTGCGCATATCAGACAGTTCCCTACCAGAAGCAGCTTGAACTGAAGGCGGATCTTGTAAAAAAACTGCTTGACCGTGTTATAGATTATGAATATGAATTTGAAGGGATAGCCGGAAGTCCCAGCGAATGGGCGTACAGGAACAAAATGGAATTCTCGTTCGGTGACGAATGCCGCGGCGGAGAGCTTAGTCTCGGACTTCATAAAAAAGGCAGCTTTTATGATATCCTGCAGATCACGGACTGCAAGATAACAGATCAGGATTTCAACGATATAATAAAATGCGTTGTTGAAACATGCCGGGAATATGGGATCTCTTACAGCCATAAGATCACGCATCACGGATATTTAAGACACCTGCTGATCAGACGCGCAGCAACGACCGGAGAGATATTTCTGAACCTGATCACAACAACGGAATGGAAGGACGGCATCATTACCGAGACCGAATTCCTCGGAATACTTAAAAAACGTCTGATGGAACTGGACCTTGGCGGAAGTATAGTTGGTATACTGCACTCCTATAACGATGATCCCGCGGACGCCGTCAAAGCCGAAAAAACGGACATTCTCTACGGCAAGGAGTTTTTCTTCGAGGAGATACTCGGGCTGTATTTTAAGATCACTACATTTTCATTCTTCCAGACCAATTCATTCGGAGCGGAGGTCCTCTACAGGACTGTCAGGGATTTTATTACCGATAGTGACAAAAGTGAAAATGAAGCATCCGAGAGAGCGGGAAATGCCGGCCAACCGTCAGAAAGAGATAATTTATACAAAAAGAAGTTAAACGGAGTGATCTATGACCTATATACCGGGACGGGGACTATCGCGCAGGTGCTTTCTCCGGTAGCAAAGAAGGTTATAGGTGTAGAGATCGTTCCCGAAGCGGTAGAAGCTGCCAAAGAGAATGCAGCCTTAAACGAGCTTGATAACTGTGAATTTATCTGCGGAGACGTCTTAAAAACACTTGATGACATTTCCGATAAACCGGATATCATAATCCTTGATCCACCGCGTGAAGGAATCCACCCGAAAGCCCTGACAAAGATCATAAACTACGGTGTTGACCGGATCATATATATTTCCTGCAAACCTACCAGTCTTGTCAACGATCTTGCTGCGCTTCATGAGGGCGGATACAGGGTTGATAAGGTAAAATGTGTTGATATGTTTCCGCAGACGGTGCATGTCGAGACGGTAGTTCTTCTGTCCCAACAAAAACCGGATGATCATATCGAGATAGAGATAAATCTGGATGAGATCGATGCGACGAGTGCGGAAACTAAGGCGACCTATACGCAGATACAGGAATGGGTTCAGGAAAAATACGGGTTTCATGTTTCTAATTTGAATATTGCGCAGGTGAAGCAGAAACACGGGATCATCGAACGCGAGAACTACAATAAAGCCAAAACAGAAGACAGTAAACAACCGGGTTGCCCTGAGGAGAAGGTTAGAGCGATTGAGGATGCGATGAGGCATTTTCAGATGATCTGAGCAGAGGATGTTGATTGTTATCTAACCTCCTGTTCCAGATCATCAAACAGATCGTCATTAAAGAAATCACGGATTGATATCTCGAAACCGTCGCATAATTTCTTGATGGTCGCAATTCCGGCATTTCCGGTCACATGATTGACAATATCACTTATGGTGGACTGCGTTACGCCGGATATATTGCTGATCTTATTA
>JAILIQ010000036.1 GCA_024695205.1 Lachnospiraceae bacterium | reverse complement strand
TGCGCTAACCAGGTGATCATCCGCATTTCCTTTCTTACCTTGTTGCACTTGCTATCTCAAGCTTATCTGCTTCCTTATACTTCTTGAAGAACAGCATATATATCATTGCGACCAGTAAAGCGATCGCAAACAGCAATCCCGGAATGTTAGTGTTGCCTGTGAATGCCCATCCGAACTGAGTTATCATGAATGCTATAGCATATGCAAAACCACACTGGTATCCTATCGCAAACCATGTCCACTTGGGATTGTTCATCTCGCGCTTTATCGCACCGATCGCTGCAAAGCACGGCGCGCACAGGAGGTTGAACACAAGGAATGAAAATCCTGTCACACCGGTAAATGCAGCAGCCAGTGCCTGCCATGCGGTAAGTTCTCCGCTTCCATACAGGATGCCCATTGTTCCGACTATATTCTCTTTTGCGACAAGGCCTGTGATCGATGCAACAGCAGCCTGCCAGTTGCCCCATCCGAGAGGAATGAAAATCCAGGCGATGCAGTTTCCGATCTTTGCCAGGATTGAGAATTCAAGTTCGTCCTCAGCAAGCATTCTGAATCCATCTGCGGTAAATCCAAAGAATGAGGTGAACCATACAACGATCGTTGACAGAAGGATGATCGTGCCCGCTTTCTTGATGAATGACCAGCCGCGCTCCCACATTGAACGGAGTACGTTTCCGAGAGTTGGCATATGATATGCAGGAAGCTCCATAACGAACGGTGCAGGATCGCCTGCGAACATCTTTGTCTTCTTGAGCATGATACCGGAGACGACAATGGCTGCCATACCAATGAAGTATGCTGATGTCGATACCCATGCGCTCCCTCCGAATATCGCACCCGCGATCATTGCAATGAAAGGAACTTTTGCACCACACGGAATAAATGTTGTCGTCATTATTGTCATGCGTCTGTCACGTTCGTTTTCAATGGTTCTGGAAGCCATGACACCGGGAACACCACAGCCCACGCCGATAAGCATAGGTATAAATGATTTTCCGGAAAGGCCGAACTTCCTGAATACCCTGTCAAGAACGAACGCTATACGCGCCATATATCCGCACGCCTCAAGGAACGCAAGCATAAGGAAGAGAACGAGCATCTGCGGGACAAAGCCGAGTACTGCTCCGACACCGGCTACGATACCATCAAGGATCAGACCTTTCAGCCAGTCGGCCGTGCCTGCTGCATCAAGCCCGGACTCGATCAATGCCGGTATACCCGGTATCCATGTTCCGTAATCAGCGGGATCCGGTTCATCCCCTATCTCCTCAAGCGTTTTTTTCGCTTCTTCGTAATCCTCAAGACTTGCCGTCTCCTCGCTGACCTCAAGAGTTTCATCATCTGTTACCGAATACTCGAAATCACCGCTCGGGGCTGCTCCGTTTTCTTCTACGTACGCATCATATCCGTCAACAACAGCCGAAGCGCTGTCATAATTTTCTTTGATATCCCCGTATCCACCGTCCATACCGAACAGATGGAAACCGTCTCCGAAGATGCAATCGTTTGTAAAATCAGTAGCCGGCGTTCCTACTCCGACCATGGCGATCCAATATACCAGGTACATGATGATCGCAAAGATCGGAAGTCCGAGCCATCTGTTTGTAACGACCTTATCTATTTTGTCGGAAGTACTGAGAGCTCCCGCGTTCTTCTTTTTATAGCTGGATTTTATGACCCCTGCGATATAAGCATAACGTTCATTGGTGATGATGCTTTCCGAGGTATCGTCAAGCTCTTTTTCCGCCGCTGCTATGTCGTTTTCGATATGTGCCTTCTTGTCAGCCGGTATATTCATCTGATCAAGAACCTTATCATCCCGTTCAAATATCTTGATCGCATACCATCTCTGCCGTTCCTCAGGCATGTCGTGAACGACAGCTTCTTCGATATGAGCGATCGCATGCTCAACAGGTCCCGAGAATGTATGCTGAGGAACAGTCTTTCCGTTCTTTGCAGCTTTGATCGCTTCTTCAGCAGCTTCCATAGTCCCGTCGCCCTTCAGGGCTGAAATCTCCATGACCTTACATCCGAGATGACGAGACAACTCCCCAATGTTGATCTGATCGCCGTTCTTTTTTACGATATCCATCATGTTGACCGCAACAATGACCGGAATCCCGAGTTCCGTAAGCTGTGTTGTAAGATAGAGATTTCTCTCGAGGTTCGTTCCGTCTATTATGTTTAAGATAACGTCAGGACGCTCATTTATCAGATAATTCCTGGCTACCACTTCTTCAAGGGTGTATGGAGAAAGGGAATAAATACCCGGAAGATCGGTGATCGTAACATCATCATGTTGCTTCAACTTTCCTTCCTTCTTTTCAACCGTAACCCCCGGCCAGTTACCCACGAACTGGTTGGATCCGGTAAGCGCATTGAACAGCGTTGTCTTTCCGCTGTTCGGGTTTCCTGCTAACGCAATTGTTATACTCATCTTTATACCTCCACTTCTATCATTTCAGTATCCGCTTTGCGGAGCGACAACTCGTAGTTTCTGACTGTTACCTCGATCGGATCACCCAAAGGAGCGACCTTCCGTACATAGACAGACGTTCCCCTGGTTATCCCCATGTCCATGATCCTGCGCTTAACCGCTCCTTCGCCATGAAGCTTTACAACAGTTACCGTTTCTCCGATCTTCACATCCCGTAGCGTTTTCACTTTTCTCCTCCTGCTTATATCGTTATTTTTCCTGCAAGTTCATCACTTAATGCCACCCTGCTTTCTTTGACTTTAACTATCAGGTCTTCACCAAGTGTACTTACAACGCCGGCCTCTCTTCCGACCACAAATCCGAGATCCTCAAGGTGTTTCTTATCCTTCCTTGAAGCGCTCTTCGATTAGCGAGCACTAACCGTTCGGCAAAAAATAACGGTTAGCCATTCCTAACCGTGTACAAGTATAATTAGCATACGCTAATATGTCAAGCAGTTTTTTTTCGTTTCGTTGTATGTCTTTGGTTTTTGTGGTAAGTTAGTGCTAAAAGAGATTGTAAAGGGAGGCTTTACATATGGCTTTGCTTGAATCCGGAGAAATGTATCTTGAAACAATATATGTGCTGTCACAGAAATCGAGTTCAGTCCGGGGAATCGATATCGCAGATCACATGGGATACTCAAAGCCTTCAGTCAGCCGCGCTGTCGGTTTGCTACGGGACGAAGGTCTTGTAAAAAAAGACGCCGACGGTTATTTCAAGCTGACCGAAGCTGGTGAGATATTGGCAAAACGGATATATGAACGCCACACGGTACTTACATCCGTTTTTATCAGCCTCGGTGTTGATGAGAAAACTGCTGCCGAAGACGCATGTCGTATAGAGCATTACATAAGCGATAAAACATTTGATGCTATCAAGGCTCATATGAAGGAGCACGGAGCATCCGTCCCGAATTAGATCAATTGCGGACGGTATTTATTTCTTTTCCAATAGTTGTACGATTATCCTTTATCTTGCCTGTCTTTTCCACGGAATGCATCTATTGACGGTTTTCTTATATTCTTCGTATTCAGCACCGTATAACTTAGCAAGCCATTTTTCTTCCGTATTCTTAAGTACGATCGTAATGATGGCCCAGTTTATAAAGAAAACCGGGATCATACAAACATTATGCCACAGTAAACTTATTCCGGTAAGGGCAATCCACCAGCCGCTGTACATCGGATTTCTGACCCACGCATATATACCGGTTGTCTTTAGTTTGTTTTCGGTAATACTCTCATCCATGCCGGATTTAAGCGCTCCGATAAACCAGATGATAAATCCGAGGATGATAAGAATCCCTCCTGTTATTCTGAATCCCCAAACAGAACTGCCCGTCAGGTTTCCAATCTTAAAAACATATACAGACAAAATGATACAGATTGCGGTAAACAGCCCTATCCCATATATCAGATACGGCCCGATCCCAAAAAGCGGTAGTTTCTGTCCTTCTTTTATATAGTTTTTAAGCTTCATCTGTTTTTCCTTTTGCAAAGGTTCACTTTCTTCTCCGCTTCGAATTATTGGTTAGTTTTTACTAACCAATAGGGATTATACATAGCTGCACGCTTTTTTTCAACCTGTTTTTTGAGGGAATTAATTTCGGGAATTGATCATTTCTTTATCACTGCGATTGCACAGGGCATTCTTCCGTCAATAACATGGTATTCTGCGTTATCGTATCCCATCCTGGCAAAGCTGCTGAGGATCCCTACGTTCATCCAATATCCGGATCTGGTACGTCAGATGGGATCTAAAGCTGATTTCGGAAAGATTCTTCTTGCACTGATGAAAAGCGAATACGAACAGCGTCAGGAGAATCAGAACCGTCGTCGCCTTAAACAGGCGTGTCTTCCGTACACAAAGACACTGGAGGAGTTGGATCTCTCCCGTTATAGCGGGCAATTCTCTGAACTATTTGTGAATGAACTGACCACTTGTCAGTTCATTAAGGAAAAGAGAAGCTTGCTCGATGGGGATGAACGTGCTTTTCAAAAATGCAGCATCTCTGTCCACTGAACTTACTGAGGCACGTGACGCTTATGTCCTCGGACGTTTAGAAAAGAGAATCCAATGAAAATATCACGTGGCTCACCTTCTAGTTGACATTTATAGTCACATTCAGATTATATAATAAAAGAACACCTTTCGTGATTATTTTAGCCCTTTCCGGAATATGATCGTATAAATTTACAGAAACAGTTCAGGCTTTATGTTTTTTGCGGAGAGACATCTCCTGAATGGATACAAAGGGGGAAAAGATATGGATATTGAAAACAGAAAAGTTACTGATGATAAACTTGGTCAGGTTTCAGGCGGCGCTGACCAGACACAGGGCGAAATGACAGAGTACAACGGAATTCTTATAAGTCAGGATGGAAACTGTCCGTACTGCCAAAAGTCGAATGATGAATATATCGGAAGAAATTCAGATTATTCAC
Organism: Lachnospiraceae bacterium; assembly: GCA_024695205.1. GTDB lineage: Bacteria > Bacillota > Clostridia > Lachnospirales > Lachnospiraceae > RUG11977. The sequence continues at coordinate 1,300 of JAILIQ010000036.1, read as the reverse complement.
TTTATCAATATCACTGTTATGAATGCCAAAATGCGTTTTGGAAAAAGCAATGATCTAAAAAAGGGATTAAAAAGGAGGAAAAAAGTATGAAACTTACTGATCTTGATCTCGTTAATGTATCGGGCGGAGCTGATAAGAGCGATGCAGAGCTGCTTGATGAAATCAGGAAAACATATCCGATAGCTGAACGGCGTGATCTGTGTCCGGTATGTCATCAGGTGACCGAACTTGATAGTACCCACACTCCCTGGCATCTCGACGGGAAAACAGTAGAGGGTTACGCGTGCGATAACTGCCACGCACATTATAAATATATCAGCTGAACGGAATGTCGTAACCTCGTTAAGATGTGACAGGGGGACTGTCCCTCTGTCACATTCCTGTTCCCTATTTTCTATACAACAGCAATATCATATATTCGGTTATTTGGCAATAATCCTTTCGGCTATTTGGCTATAAATTTTTCGGTCATTCGGCATTAGCTGTAGTATCACTATGGTCGTCTTTTCATTATTGAACCATTTATGGATATTCCATGGGTATTATTTGGGCGCATTTACTATGATTTTAGAAAAAGTCGCCCAATTATGGTGAATATTCTCGTGCGCCGCGAGCCCCCTGTCCTACCTCGGGAACGAATTCCTCTCTGTGCTCGTCAAGAGTAAGCATGATATGTCAAAAATCATTTTTTGTTGTGTGCATCATATGAGTGCGGTACTGAAATAGCGCTCTGCACGGTCAGGAAGCACCGTGGCTATAACTTTGTCTTTTCCGTATTTACCGGCAATCTTTTGGGCTGCCCACACATTGGCTCCCGAAGAAGTGCCAACAAGAAGTCCCTGTATGCTTGCAAGCTCCCGGGCGGTATTGATCGCATCATCATCAGTAACGGTCACTATATCGGTAATGATCTTGGTATCGAGGATATCGGGAATAAAGCCGTCTCCTATTCCCTGTATCTGGTGAAGTCCCGGCTCATCCCCCAGAAGTGCCGAAACATTTTTGGGCTCGACCGCTACTATCTTACAGTCGGGATTTTGCTCAAGCAAGTACTGCGCAACACCCTGCAACGTCCCGCCACTGCCGATTCCCGACACGTAAATATCTATTCTTTTGCCGAGCTGCTCAGTCAGTTCAACTGCCGTTGTACGGTAATGCGTCCGGGGATTGGCAGGGTTCTGAAACTGCTGCGGAACAAAGTATTCATCAGACTGTGCCGCAATCTCCATAGCCTTGTCAACACTTCCTCCGATACTGAGCTTCGGGTCCGTAAGTACAAGCTCTGCGCCCAGTGCTTTGA
>JAILIQ010000027.1 GCA_024695205.1 Lachnospiraceae bacterium | reverse complement strand
TCGAGTGGACTGAATAGAAATACAGAAAAATCATTTGTGTTTGGAAGCAGAATTCTTTTTCTGCTTCTTTTTTTGTTTTTTAACAGCATTGTCCATCGCTTCATCCGTTTCTTCGTCCCAGACCATCCTTTCGGGTCCGAGAGTTCCGTACATCGTATTCTCGTAGGAATAGCTCATTTTGCCGTTTTTGATAAGCCTTTCGTTTTCAACATCGTTTCCGAAGGTTCCAAGCCGGTTATATGTTTCCCCGGTTATCTCATAATGGTATTCTTCGCGTCCTTCCCTGCTGGTGTACATGATCTCGGCAAAATATCTCCCTGTGTCGGGATCGTAGTAAGCTGTCCAATTATTACCCTTTTTCTGATTTTCCATTTTTAACCTCCTGTCGAGAGCGCAGCGAACGGCAGATGGTTGCATCGGTGGCGCTCTCGACACCGATGCAGTCGTTTGAAAGTTCTTTTGAACTTTCAAACTTAACCTCCATGCCAAGTGCTAGATCAGCGAAGCTGCCCTTTCTATAAACAGTTTATCGTATTTTGATCATTCCTGCATAAATGCTGATTGCATTGAATAATTATTCTGCCATCCGACTCTATCATTATAGCACAGACCGTGGCATTGTGAAATACTTATAAAAGCCGGAATTATTGTTTTTTTACTGAGCTGAATTTGGTTAGCAAATTGTGCATTTATATGTTATAATATTTCTGGAAATGATGATCAATCCTTAATTTCCCTCAAGTGAAGATGACGACCGGATCTATGATTGAAAATGGGGAAGGTGGTTGCATATGAAAAATAAGGACAGACAGGAAATACTGGCACAGCTGTCGGATGCTTTTATTCCCGAAGAAAAGCGCGAACTGCGTCTTACGACAGAGGTTGTCAGAATGGATAACCACAATGTTGCAAGGGTGACCGAGATCAGGGAGCTTTCCGGGGAAGAACAGCTCTATGCAAAATATCCGGAGGCTGTTGCGGTAAAGGAAATGATCACAATACTGAGCAGGGACTCCGACCGGTCTGTCCAGAAAGGAGCGGACCGGCTGCGGGAATTACTTATGGGATCGGCTGAAGATCCCGAAAAGATCGATAAGCTTACCGCAGCATGCAGAGAATGCCAGACCAAATATTACAGTACCGTCGATGATATCAAAAGGCAGATGGTATTATACTGCTTCGTGTCCGAACTGGGATAACTGCGGCACATATCCCGGCCTTTGTTTCGGAAGACGTAAAACAGCAACGACAGCCAGCATGCAAAAACGCCGGAGCATGACTTCAAAAGAGGTTATGGATCCGGCGTTTTTAGGATATTACACTTGAATTTATATGGGAGCATTTATTATAATAAATGCAGAGTTTTTCAAAAGGACAGATGCGTGAAAAGTTATGCAGGACTGGTCCATGGGAGGTGAAGGCGTGAAGAGAGCGATGATCATTGCTATCAACCTTGTGATTATGGGGCTGATACTCTTCTTCATCATTGAATATGCCAACACAAAATCACGCGAAAGCAATCAGAGTGTTATAGAAGCTTTCGAGAAAATGACAGTCACCGCCGAACAGATCATTACGAATTACCTTGAGGATGAGTAGCATCTTTGCGATATATGGTCAAACTACATCAACCGTTCCGCAGAGGCGGGAACGCCGATGACTGCAGAGGAAGCGATCTCATTTATCAGGAAGGCCAAGATTTCTCCGATCATTTACGGACATCTGATATTTCCCGGGGAGACTTCAAGAAGGGGCATTTCCACACACTCCGGAGCTTCGGATCCCGATGATTATTCGGTTTCGTATCGTAATATCAACCTGTTTGACGATCTTGACGAGATCAGCAGTGAAGAAGGCGCTATCAGGCTGACAAGGGCCTATACGAATCCTCAGAACGGGGTACAGTCGATCGCGTTCATGAATTATGTAACCATCTTGGATGAAACCTCGGGAGAGCTCAAAGAGGCGCTGCTGATGCGTGTTGAGCCTGTAAGTGTGCTTGAGGATAAACTCGTCTTTTTGAACGGTGAGTATGAAAGCGTGGAAATATCACTCATCAATAAGGACGGTGATTATCTTGTTCATGGCAAGTCCAT